>CAUPHX010000189.1:0-6487 GCA_963511125.1 uncultured Deefgea sp.
CTGGTCGTCTCTAAAGTCGAGCCGGGGCACCCGAACTGGCCGGGCAGCATCAAGCAAACACCGTGGGATTATTGCGTCGCGCAGCATGGGCGCAAGGACTGTAGAGAGGTTTTGCCTAAACAATTTAATCCAGAGGACTCAAGAGGCTTGTGTGTAAGCGGGAGCGATGAATTGACAGCAAAGGCCTGCAAAAGCGCTTACAACATGTGTTTACTTGAATATGAAGATGAAGAATTTTGTAAAAATACACTTTGGACAAGGAGTGACAAATGAGTGCTAGCCTTGCCCAAAAATGTCGTGATGAGCCTTTGAAGTTAAGCGATCAAGAAGACAAAATACGCTGGCTGAACATCAATCAACCCGCATACACCTGCCAGCGCGACGCTTTTCTCGGCCTCTTTTTTGATGGCACGAACAACAACAAATACCGCGACCTACCCACGCACAGTGCCAGCAATGTAGCGCGTTTATTCGAGGCATTTAGCGGTAATGTGGCGAAACTAACGGCCACTTATGGTGGCAAGCCTGATCAACCGCTTCCAGAAGGAGTGGCCGATGGTGTGTATGGCTTTCATCGTAAAATCTATATCCCCGGCCTGGGTACGGGTTTTCCTGAGGTGAACGACCCCGGTGAAAATTTAAGTTGGTGGCGCAAGGTCAAGCAAAATAAGGTGCCGACTTTGCAAGGCGATAAAACGCGTGGTTTGGCGATGGCGATGTACGGCGAGGCACGAATACGCTGGGCTTTGCTACAGGTGCTTGAGCAAGTGCATTTCATGTTCAAAGGTACAGGGCTCATTCCTGCAGCTGAAATTACCCGCTGGGCCAGTCATTCACAAGAGGATTCTTTGCTCAAATCTGCTTTGAAGTTGATTCCTCTATATGGCTCGGGGATGAAATTGATGGCGTTTCTGGCAGCTGATTTTGATGAACAATTTGCGCATTATTTGGCGGAATTGAATAAAAAAATCAGCGCGGCGGAGCGTAAAAAAATCCGTGCTATCCGTATGTCAATTTTTGGTTTTTCGCGTGGCGCGGCAGAGGCAAGAGCATTTACCAATCGTTTGCAGCAGCTAGCGCCGAGCTCATTGGGTGGTGTTCCTTATCAAGTCGACTTTATGGGGATTTTTGATACCGTCGCTGCGGTGGGTTTAGCCAATCTTACGCCCGGGGCCGATGGGCATATGGCGTGGGCCGATGGTGATGCTTTGAAGGTGCCTAGCTCAGTCAAGCGCTGTGTACATTTGGTGGCTGCGCATGAAATTCGTCGCTGTTTCCCATTGGATTCGATTGCTGGTGGCGCAGCGGCTAATTATTTAGAAGTGGTTTACCCTGGGGTGCACTCTGATGTTGGAGGCGGCTATCCGCCGCTCGATCAGGGTCGTTGCTTAAACGATAGCGATAAAATCTCGCAAATCTCTTTGGCACAGATGTACCGAGAAGCCAGAATGGCTGGGGTGCCACTGATCGATGAGCTCGGTTTTAAGAGAAGGTCTTATTTGGCGAAGCTGTTCGAAGTCAGTCCTGATTTAATTAAAGTATTTAACGCCTACATTGAGCGCTCCCGAGATAATAAAAAACCAGCCAAATCTTTGCGTGACATCGTATTGTCACAGTACAAATATTATTTGGTTTGGCGTAGGTATCATCTGGGAGAGAACAGTCTTCTCAAAGTTCGCCCAGCTCGGCTGAATGATTCATCCGTAGAAAATAAATATGAAATGCCGTCGATACGCACTGTAGAGCTAGAGCAACCTCAGGTGAAACCTCTGAATTCATATAGCAGTATTACAAGGCGTTGGCTAAGTGGTTCGTCAACAGAAGCGCAAGATAAGTACGATATGGAGCAAACGCAGGAATTACTACGCAATGTTGAATTAGCTAAGGTAAGACCACATCAAGCAGTAGGTCGTTCCTTATGGTTTGAGGCGCATTTCAATCCAAAAACCGATCAGCCATTGCTCGATTTGTTTGACTGCTATGTGCACGATTCACGTGCGTGGTTTAAGTTGGCTGGCGCTACCGACGATGAATGGTATGGTGGCGGCAAGGATGCCAATGGCAAAGTTAGGCCAAGCCTACGCGATGCTGAATGGAATAAAGAGCAGGCACGACTAGATCGATTGAAAGCAAACCGAACGCAAGCGCAAAAACGCACTGAAGAGATGAAGGCGCGCCGAGCAAAGTCAGGGAGTTATTTTGAATTGCCAGGCATGGGAGGGGCGGCAACTGGAACGGTGGAGACTGGGCAAAGAGGGGAAGACATCGAAATTGCTCAATCGGAAGCAAGGCTTCGAAAAATGAATGAAAAATGGAACAATAGCGGAGGAAAACCATTAATTAATAATGGTGAGGCATCTCAAGAGGGAATCGACTTTGAAATGGGCAAAATCACCAGCCTGGACGGTGCGGGGTACTTAACAATGCGTGATATTTACTTTGGAGACGGAAAAGCAGCACCAACACCAAAACAAAAGATACGGGCTGTGCCTGGGTGCTCGGCCTAGATAATAAGTTTTGGTTTGCGTGACTTTTTGGAGCTAGGGTACGATTTTACGAAGGATGCCATAAACCACTAACTAGGTATTGCCTTGAGGATTAATAAATTAAATGTCTTCAAGGTAATACCTAGGATGTTTATCAAAATATTTAGAGTGTCACGTCACACAACCTTAATCCCGCCGAATATCCAGCAACTCGTTCAACTGCCCCAGCGTTGAGTCGTCTTTGATCACTGAGCTGAGCCATTCTTCTAGGCTCATTTCGGCCCATTTGGCGGCGCGCTCGGCCAGTAGTGCGACTGGGCTGTGCGGTTCGTGTTGGCGGAAATAGCGGGCGACTTCTTGTAGCTGGCGCACGGCTTCGGCGCGGCTTTGGATTGGGCCGTGCATCACGGGTGCGGCGTGCGAGTAGACGGGCTGAGTCATGGCGGGGATTGAGGTGTGCGGCATGTCGGCGACCTTTGAAGCGATCGGGGCGGTGAGTAGGCTGCCAGTGCTGGCGACGGGTGCGGGGCTTGGCTCGCCCCATTGCAGGCGTAGACGGCCAACGACTTCTTGGCAGGCAGTCAGTGCACTGCGCAGCTCAGACAGGCCCGGCGCGGCGTAGCCAAAGCGCGCGTCGATGCGCTGATCGAATGCCTGATAGGCGCTTTGTGTGGCTTCCAATTGCTGATTTAAGGCGGTGAACCATGCTGATCCACTGACGTTGACACTTTTATCAAAGACATCCCCCGCCAGTTTACCTTCGGCAATGGCGGCTTCTTTGGCCTGATAATCTTTGAGTCCCATATTTTCGACATCGCGCGATTCTTGCCATTGTTGCCAGTTGTAGCCGCCGTGCTTGGGGTCGGTCAGCGGCACTTCGCGCAGCGCCATACCCAGCTGGGTATTGCACCATTCCAGTTTGCCAACGCGTTCGTCCAGATCATCGGCATCAAATTCGGGATAACCAGTTTCCCAATATTGTTCGAGCAAGCCATCGAGCAATTGCAAAGCCAGTTGCGCGCCAACAAATCCGCGCGTTTTGACCAAGGCTTCGCCATACCACACGGCCAATTGCAAGTCTTTGCTTTGCTGGCTTAAGCCTTGCTCACACAACTGAATCACTTTGTTCCAATCGGCGGATTTGAGCTGTTGACCCCACTCGCCTTGCGAGAGCGTCGGATCATCTGCGCGGCGCGCTTCGCGGATTTGATCAAACAAGGGGGAATAGCTTAAATCATCGCCAGCGGCCTGTTCGGCGCGGATCGGGGCTAACAGCGTGTGTAGTTTTTCTGGAATATTCATATCGATTAAAGCTCTTGTCTAACAGAAAGATGGGCGTAGGAATAGTGAATCAATTGCGTTTTCGACGCGAGTGAGATTATTCACTTAAAGTAACAAAAACTTCCGTAAATACGCATTAGTAGCAGATAATGTCAGCCTTGTGCAACACGTTGCGGGCTACAATCTGAGCTTACAGCACGAAAGTGACTCTCAGTTCTCGTGCAACGGTTTATGGCAAAGCGATATAACGGTGCAAGAAATTGTTTGCATTACTACTTATCTTAGGAAGCAGCGTCCGCATGCTAGATTCATTACTACCGTATTACGAGCGCGAGCTAAGCTTATTACGCGAATTATCGGGTGAGTTTTCCCGCCGCTATCCCAAAATTGCGGGCCGTCTGCAATTAGAGGGCGATCAATGTGAAGATCCCCATACCGAGCGTTTGATTGAATCGTTTGCCTTTTTAGCGTCACGAATTCATAAAAAACTCGATGATGAATATCCAGAAGTCGCCGCTAGCTTTTTGGATGTCTTGTATCCGCATTATTTACGTCCAATTCCATCGTCCAGTATTGTGCAATACGAGTGCGATCCCGCGCGGCCAGAAATCGCCAAGCGCTACACGATTGCGCGCGGTCAGGCGGTACATGCACCTGCTATTCAGGGCATTACTTGCAAATTTCGCTCGTGTTATCCGGTTGATCTTTATCCGCTTTCGCTTACAAGTGCCAAAATAGAACTCTGCAGCAGCTCGCCACACCTACGACGTATCGCCCCCGACGCCGCAGCTATATTGACGCTTGAGTTGGATACCCATGCAGGGTTGCCGATTGCGGCGATTGATTTGCAATCACTGCGCTTTTTCTTGGATGGTGAACCCGCGCTGATGCACTTGGTGTACGAACTTTTGCTCTCAGAGACACTGAGCGTGCGCATCGGCGATGGCAGCGATGATCCCAGCGTAACGCGCTCCTTACCCGGCTCGGCCTTGCAGCCGGTCGGTTTTGGCCGCGATGAAGGGATGCTGGAATACGATGAGCGCTCGTTTTTAGGCTATCGCTTACTAACCGAGTATTTTAGCTTTCCCGATAAGTTTTTATTCGTTGAATTGCAGCAATTAGCATCGGTCACACGCGCCATTCGTGGCGGCAAGCTGGTAATCCAGTGCTTGATCAAACATTGGCCCGATACCGAACGGCACGCACGACTACTGCACCATCTGCAAGCCACGCATTTCAAATTAGGCTGCACACCGATTGTGAATTTGTTTGTGCATCAAGGTGAACCCATTCGCGTCACGCACCAAAAAGCCAGCTATCCGGTGATCGCTGATGCGCGCAAGCAGCAAGCGTTTGAAGTAATGCAGTTGCGTAAAGTAGTTCGAGTAGAAAAAACCGGCAGCAATGAAAGCAGCGAAGAAGTGTTGCCGTTTTACGCGATTCGGCACGGCGTCGATCAAGCGGGACCTAAATTTTATTGGCACGCCAGCCGTGAAGCCTCACCACGCCCTGATGACAAAGGCACTGATTTAGAGCTGCATTTGGTCGATTTAGATTTCGATCCAGTGCGCCCGAGTGCCGAAGTGTTAAGTATTGAAATGCTCTGTAGTAATCGCGATTTACCGGAAATGATTCCATTTGGTGGCAATCAATCGGGCCAGCATACCGATTTCACCTTGCCTGGACATTCTGTCGTAAAGCGCGTTCGCCTGCTGCGTAAACCCACCGCTAGCTTGCGCCCACCGCAAAAACGCGGCCTACAATGGCGTTTGATTTCGCATTTATCGCTCAATTATTTATCCCTGATTGAATCAGGACGCTCAGCGCTGCAAGAAATGCTGGTTTTATATAATCAAACCGATTCAGCTGTGAATACCAAGCAAATTCAGGGCATTAGCGAAATATCGAGCGCGCCCGCAGTGACCCGCGTCTTGGGGCGCGATTTTGCTGGCTTTGTGCGTGGCACCGAGATCGTTTTGACATTAGACGACAGCTATTACGTCGGCGGCAGCGTGTATCTATTTGCCAGCGTATTAGAACGTTTCTTTGCGCTGTATTGCGCGCCCAATAGCTTTACGCGCTTGCGCGTGAAAACCAAACATCAAAATGAGGAAGTAGCCACATGGCCAGCCCGAGCCGGCGAAGCCCTCGTCATTTAGAAGAAGAGCTGCTTGCCAATCCAACGTCGTACCGCTTTTTTCAAGCCGTACGGATTTTAGGGCTTACCGCAAAAAAACGCGGCGAGCGTCGCGGCCCGCTGCCTGAGCGCCTGCGCTTTCGGACGATTGCCAACTTAGCATTCCCCGCCAGCGAAATGACGCGCTATAGCACGACCTCAGACGGCGCACTCAATGAACTAGAAATCGCATTTATGGGCCTTACCGGCCCCAGCGGCGTGCTGCCGACTAGTTATACCGAGCTATTAATAGAACGACGCCAGCAGTTTCGCGACCCTACTTTGCATGCTTTTTTAGATATTTTCAGCCACCGAGCTGTGGCTTTGTTTTATGCCGCGTGGAAAAAATATCGTTTTTGGCTGCACGTAGAAAGCGGAGAACCCGATGGATTTAGCCGCAATCTGCTCGACTTGGGCGGGATGGGCTTAGCGGCACTGCGCGCACAAATGGGGCAAGGTGCTCAGCAAGATGAAAGTCTGTTTATTTATTACGCAGGACTACTCAGCCAAAAACCGATTTCGGCGCAAGCCTTAACCACATTAA
>CAUPHX010000190.1:0-6412 GCA_963511125.1 uncultured Deefgea sp.
GCTCAATAATCCCGCATGGATTGGGTGTCAAACACCACCTTGGTTTGGCATGAGATTTTGACATGCTGAGGAATCCAAAACTGCAGTGCGCTTTCGATCACGCGTGCCTGCTTAGCCGGATAGCCAACGCAAAGATAATATCGCCCACATCCCGACGCCGTAAAAATAGGAATAAAGCGCTGCGCATATTGCTCATAACAGCTGCGTTCAACAAATACGATCAATGAACGACCTAAATTCGATGTTTCACCCGGCTCTATCAAACAAAGCTGCTCGGCAAGAATAATCTCGTTGACGGCATCCCAACTAATGGCCATGCCCTCCTTATCCAATTCAAGATGCAAAACCAGCCCATCACGGCTCAAACTACATTCGGCAACGCCCCCATCGCGCAAAATTTTCCTCGCATCGAATGGCAATCGCAACAATATATAGCCACCAGCAAGGGCAAATAAGCCGCTGATGACTTGCGCTAGCAATTGCGGTACGGGGTAAAAATTCTGCATTAAGTCATAAAAATAATACGCAAATGCAAAGCTCGCCAGCCCCATTCCGGCATAAAAAGCAATCACCGGCCAAGGCGACCGATAAATCAATAGCGTTTGACTGCTCGCTTTTAATTTCAACCACATGACCTACCTCTACGATTGCAGCATCGGCAATAAAGGGATATCGGTAATCCCGACGTCAATGCCGTATTGCTTGAGCAAAGTACCAACTTGGCCGCGATGATGCGTTTGGTGGTTAAAAAAGTGCTGCACTTGCACCCAGCGTGGAATGGTTTGCGTGAAACCGTACATTAAACTGGTCCACGTGACAGGCTCATTTAACCAAGCCTCATCCAAACCATTCGCCCACGCAATCAAACGCGCATCCAGCGCAATCCGCGCCGCGTGCAGCTCGGCAAAATCAGCGTAAACATCCTCGCCAGCCGGCGTTGCCACCAAGGTTTCGCCGATAAAGCGCGATAACCACATCAAATCGCCCCACAGAATATGATTGAGCGTACTGTGAATGGATTTAAAAAATGCGCCACAATCGGCTTTGCGCTGTTCATCACTAAGCTGCAACGCCGCGGCATAAACTTGGCTATTTTGCCATTGATTGTAAGCCGCCATCAGTTGCGGCAGATTGCCTTGGAACATCGCATTTCCTCTCTAGTTCGCAGCATTAAGCAGCACTACTTTGCCGCAATTTCGATTTTCAGCCAGATATTGATGCGCCGCTTGCGCGTCTTGCATTGCAAAAGTGCAATCTAAGGTGATTTTAAATTCACCGCTGGCAATGCGCGGCAAGATTTCACTTCGCAATGCTTGCGTCAATTTTTCTTTCACCGCCAAAGGCTGACTGCGCAGCGCCGAGCCTTGGATTCGCTGGCGCTTAACCAGCATCAAGCCAAGATTTAGTTGCGCCTCGATGCCGCGCAGCAGGCCAATCACGATAATCAGCCCATCACTTTTGAGGCAACGCTGATTGCCCGCCAAATAATCGCCGCCAACGGTATCCAAAATCAAATCGACGCTGCCTACGGCTTTGATTTCGCTGGCAAAATCTTGCGTACGGTAATCGATGACCAAATCCGCGCCCAAACCGCGGCAGAACGCTTGTTTTTCTAGTGTACTGGTCGTTACCGCCACCCAAGCACCAAGCGACTTGGCCAGTTGAATCGCCGCCGCTCCAACGCCGCTGGCGCCAGCATGAATCAACACGCGTTGCCCCGCTTTCAATTGAGCAATGTCGATCAAGTTCAGCCACGCTGTCATCCATACTTCCGGCAAACTCGCCGCCGCAGAATGCGATAAGGTATTGGGCTGTAGGCAACATAGTGATTGCTCTACGAGGCAATACTCTGCATATGCACCACCGCCAACCAAAGCCAAGACTGCATCGCCAACTTGCCAACCGGTCACCCCCTCACCCAACGCCGCAATCGTGCCAGCGACTTCCAAACCCAAAATCTCCGATTCGCCTGCTGGCGGCGGATATTTGCCCTGCGCCTGCATCAAGTCCGCCCGATTCACACCGGCTGCAGCGACTTTGACCAAGATTTGGCCTGCGGCGGGTGTTGGCAGCGGCTGTGCCGCCCAATGAAGTTCGCCCTGCTGCACCGTTATCGCCTGCATTAAAGTCATCCTTGCCTCATAAATCTTTGCTCATGAAAACACTAAATGGGTTAACGATGTAATCGGCAAACGGCCCACATTCGCAAAAACCAAACTGCTGATACAACCGATGCGCGGGGATAAAATCGGGTGTTGTGCCAGTTTCTAAACTTAAGCGCATCACCCCGCTAGCAGCAACCATGTGTTCGATGCGGCTTAAAATCGCCGCCGCAACGCCTCGGCGCGCGTGCTGTGCCGCAGTGCGCATCGATTTCACTTCCGCATGTTGTGCATCCAGCCGTTTGAATGCACCAAAACCGAGCAGCTCATCACCATCCCACGCGCTTAAAAAGGTGATTTCCGGCGCTTTAAGCTTGGACAAATCGAGCGCAAATACACAATCGGCCGGCGAGCTGGCATACATCCCCGCCAAGTGCACATTCAATAAAGCCACCACTTGCGGATGGCTAAGATCATCGACAATCACACGCATTGCAAACTCGATTCGGTTGAAAACGTGAGGACGTAGCAAATTGTGTGCCAGTGGCAAAAATTGACTATGCGGTAGGTTGGTGCTGGGCGCTACGATGCCCAACATATAGGATTTATTTGAAGCGCTGCGCAAGCTTGGCAACACGTTGCCCTAAATAGAATGCCGTTTGCTGATCGGCGTCGTGAATGTGACCGTCGCTACTGTGCGCGCTCAAGCCCAATTGACAACCCAGCCGGTTGCGGCCTTCCGCATCATAACCTCCAGCCAAATCGAGCCCACACCACAGCATGCCGTGTTGCGCGGCAAAAATACTGAGGTAAGACATCGTACTGAGCTGATCACCATTGAGATTAGCGCCGATGGTAAAACCAGCTGCGATTTTATTGGCCCAGCGCTGCTCGCACCAACGCTCACTCGTAGCGTCAGCAAAAGCCTTAAATTGCGCGCTCACGCCTCCCATATAAGTCGGCGAGCCAAAAATAATCGCTTTGGCAGTATCAACCTGTAGCAATACGCTTTCATTCACATAACGGCCAGCAATAATGTCATCTCCTTTCAAAGCAATTAGCGCGGCAGAATCAATCTCTGATACTCCCGTATAAATGGCCTTGGCAAGTTGCTCAGTTGATCCAGTTGCTGAATGGTAAAGAATTAAAATTGAGGGCGCTGCCATGTATTTTCCATTCAAAGATTAGGCTTGGAGTTAGTTTTTTTTACCACGTTATGTCTCTACCACCCCAGCCGTTTGCTGTTCCAGCGTTTGATGCGCGAGGGCGAGGTATTCTTTGGATTGCATCTCCGACAAACGACTAGCGGTACGGAAGAATTCGGATGCTTGCAGACCGGCGACGTAGACTTCTTCCACAGGCACATCGGCGGCGATGATGAGCTTGACGCGGTTGTCGTAAAACACGTCGACCAGCCAGGTAAAGCGGCGCGCCAGATTGCTTTGCTCGGCAGTGAGTTTTGGCAGCCCCGATAAAAATACCGTGTGATATTCCTGCGACAAGGCCAAATAATCGGCTTGGCCGCGACCATCGCCGCACAGCATGGCAAAATCAAACCAGATTGCGCCACCCGCGCAGCGCCGCGCTTTCAGTTGGCGACCTTCGACTTCAATATTGGTGTTTTCATCGTGCGCGGTCGCCATTTTGGCGAATAGCTCGTTCAGCTCCTGCTCATTTTCGGTGTTATTCGGGAACAAGTAAGTACGTGCAGCAGTGAGCGTGCGCAGGCGGAAGTCTTGACCTCCGTCGACGTTCAGTACGTCGAGTTTGGCTTTTAAGAGTTCAATCGTCGGCAAAAAACTCGCACGATGCAGGCCGTTCGGATACAAGCCATCCGGCGGATAGTTGGAGGTCGTCACCAGCACCACACCACGGGCAAAAAGTTGCTCCATCAAGCGACCCAAAATCATCGCATCGGCAATGTCGGACACATGAAATTCGTCAAAACACAGCACACGGACTGCTTTGGCCCATTGCTCGGCAACTTTACCCAGCGGATCGTTTTGCCCTTGCTGCGCGCGCAGGTCTTTGTGGATTTGCTGCATAAAATGGTGAAAATGCAGCCGTTTTTTGCGTTTAAACGGCAAACCTGCATAAAACGCGTCCATCAAAAAACTCTTGCCACGGCCAACGCCGCCCCAAAAATACAAGCCACGCGGCAAATCGGGCATCGGCAGCAGTGATTTACCAAATAGACGATTGCGCTTTTGCTTAAACACGACCAATTGCTGCCATAAGTCTTCAAGCTTGGCGATGGCCGCCGCCTGCGATTCGTCGCTAATAAAGCCTTCCTGACTGGCTAAGGAGTTATACCAAGTTTGTGGGCTGGTGCCGGCTTGCGGCGGGGCAATGACGTGTTGGGACATACGCAACTCTTTAAAAACAATGCAGCAATTATAAAGGCTTTAAATGCAAAAAAGCCCTGCGATTGACGCAGGGCTTAATATTACTTGCAATCGAGCTGTAAATTACAGCGCAGCTGCATTGTCAGCCAAGTAGCTAGCAACGCCATCAGCAGAAGCAGTCATACCTTTTTTGCCTTTGTTCCAGCCGGCTGGGCAAACTTCACCGTGTTCTTCGGTGAATTGCAAAGCATCAACTACGCGCAACATTTCGTCGATGTCACGGCCCAATGGCAAGTTGTTCACCACTTGATGTTGAACCACGCCTGCTTTGTCGATCAAGAATGAACCACGCAATGCCACGCCTGCATCAGCCAACTCTACGTCGTAGGCTTTGCAGATTTCGTGTTTTACGTCAGCCACCAAAGTGTAGCCAACTTGGCCGATACCACCTTTGTTCACTGGCGTATTGCGCCATGCAGAGTGGCTAAATTGGCTGTCGATTGACACGCCAATCACTTCAACATTGCGGGCTTTAAATTCTGCAAGGCGGTGATCAAAGGCGATCAACTCAGATGGGCAAACGAAAGTGAAATCGAGTGGGTAAAAGAAAATCACAGCGTATTTGCCAGCAGTAGCTGCTTTCAAATTGTAGCTGTCAACGATCTCACCAGAACCAAGAACGGCGGCAGCAGTAAAATCAGGGGCTTGCTTAGCAACGAGTACAGACATGAGTGCTCCAAATAATGGGTTGATTAAAAAATGTAGGCCTACATTAAACATCGGGGCGTTCAGTGTCAAATCAAGAGAATTCATCTAGTTCATAGTGAGATTCTATTTCGCACCTGACACAAGTCCTACTTGCCATTTTCCTTACAGCTTGCCATGATAGATTCATATTATGAAAACCCAATGAAGGTTGGCCATGTGCTCTATTCAATTAGCAAAAATTGCAACTGCAATCTCACTGGCCACGCTCAGTATGGCTGGATTTGCCGAAGATAAAACCATCACCATTTTGACGCAGCAAGACGTTTTCAACGATTATCAAAAATTCATTGATGGACGCGATCCATTAAGTCTTACGCAGTACGGTGGTAATGGCTCACGCCGTGATGTGGTGGAATTGGTTCTGGTGCAGCAAGCGCTCAAAGCGGGTGGCAACACCTACCCCATTAAAATCGTCAAAGTGGACAACACCAGCGATTCATACAGCCGTTTTATCAAAGAAATCACTTCGGGTTCTGCCACCATGGGCGGTAATAGCGCTTGGCAAGTCGATTTAAAACAAATAGCCGATAAAATCTATATCAGCGAGCCGAGTATTCGCCAAGGCGAGTTTGAAGCCGGTCTTTACACTACAGTAGAGAATGCCGATGCGCGACTAGCTAGGACGCTGCCACAAATTCAAAAATTAACGGCCGTTGTTGCTGAAAGCTGGAAGCCCGACGTGGCTACGCTGGAAAGCTTAAAATTCACCCATTTGTTAAAAACGCAAAGCTGGGATTCGATGGTAGGAATGCTGGCAAAAAAACGTGCGGATGTTTTATTGGCTCCATTTCAACCGACACCAGACTTGTCGCTGGATGTGAATGGCCGAAAATTAGTACCCATTTTAAATATCAAAGTAGGACTTCAAGGTAGTCGGCATTTCTTTGTCAGCAAAGCATCACCGATTGGTGCGGATGTATTTAAGACATTAAACACAGGCTTGGCAAAATTACGTGAACAGGGGGCAATTGAAAAAGCATATCGTGACTCAGGATTCTTTAATAATGCGACTCGAAATTGGAATCGCTTGAATTAAGCCTGCTGCATCACACTTTAAGGGGGTGTCTAGTATTTTGTGTAAACGCTTTTTTAAAATGCGGGCATCCGCTCTTCAAATTGAATACTGAACCGTACCAACGCCGCTCGCCAGTCGCGGATTGGCATCGTCCATTTCTTACTAATATTCTGTAGCGCCAA
>CAUPHX010000191.1:0-6395 GCA_963511125.1 uncultured Deefgea sp.
CAGGCACCAGTCCCGGATGCGCGACCCAGCCGCCATCGTAGCCATCGCCCGCATCGCGTTCTTTATCCGCCCGAACTTGCGTCATGGCTTTTTCGTTCGCGACAGGGTCGGACTTGACTGGAATATACGCCGACATACCGCCTATCGCTGGCGCGCCGCGCTGGTGGCAGGTTTTCAATAGCAGCAATGAATAAGCGCGCATAAAGGGCACGGTCATCGTGATTTGGCTGCGATCCGCGAGGCAGAAGCTGCTGTCCATACGGAATTTTTTGATGCAGCTAAAAATAAAATCCCAGCGGCCGGCATTCAGCCCTGATGAATGCTCGCGCAATTCATACAGAATTTCGTCCATTTCAAACGCGGCGAGAATGGTTTCAATCAGCACCGTGCCTTTGATGCAGCCATGCGGCGCAGCCAGTTCGGCTTCGGCCCAAGTGAACACATCGTTCCACAGACGTGCTTCGAGGTGCGATTCCATCTTGGGCAGATAAAAATAACAAGACGTGCCTTGGCTGAGTCGATATTGCAGATTGTGAAACACCACTAAACCAAAATCGAATAGCGAGCCTGACATGATTTCACCGTCAACTTCGAGGTGTTTTTCCATTAAATGCCAGCCGCGTGGGCGAATAATTAGCGTCGCGATTTCATCATTAAGCTCATACACTTTGCCATCAGGGCTGGTGTAGCTAATTTCACGGCGGTAGGCGTCGCGAACATTAATTTGCCCGACAATTTGATTGTCCCAAGTGGGGGTATTGGAATCTTCAAAATCGGCCATGAATGATTTAGCGCCCGAATTGAGCGCATTAATCATCATTTTGCGCTCGACTGGCCCAGTGATTTCAACGCGGCGGTCGAGTAAATCGGCAGGCAACGGACTGATTTGCCAGTCGCCTGAACGAATATGGGCGGTCTCAGGCAGAAAATCAGGTTTGATGCCCGCATCGAGCTGCACTTGGCGCACGGTGCGCGCAGCCATGAGTTCACGGCGGCGAGGTTCAAATTGGCGATGTAGCTTTACCAAAAAATCGAGTGCGGCTGGGGTGAGTACGCTGCTCACCTCAAGGCTGGCTTGGCCTTTAATTCGCATATTCATCGTGATGCTCCCTATTGGGATTGTTGCAGGTATATAGATGTAGGCTTTGTTACTAAATTGCTAGAGTAATATACCCATATTTTCGTGTTTTCGTAGGAGCGGGCTTGCCCGCGAAAGCCATGTTCATTAGCGTGAGTATCTACACAAGTATCGCTGCTGTAGCTTCCCCCTTTGTAAAAGGGGGATTGGGGGATTTGCCCTTGGTTTTTATGCATTTATAAATGCAAGGTCAACAGCAAATCCCCCCTAGCCCCCCTTTTTCAAAGGGGGGACAAGTGCACCTGACTTATATAGATACTCTCTGCTTCATATAGAGCACATTCGCGGGCAAGCCCGCTCCTACAAGTTTTTCAATCTTAGTGAAACTGCTCAGCCTCAGTCGAACCCGTCAGTGCCGTGGTGGATGATTTACCTTGCTGAATCACTTGCGTCACTTGGTCAAAATAACCAGTACCGACTTCGCGCTGATGTTTTACTGCGGTAAAGCCACGATCTGCTGCGGCAAATTCCGCTTCTTGCAATTCAACAAACGCCGACATGCCATTGCGGGCATAACCGTGTGCGAGGTTGAACATGCCGTAATTGAGCGCATGGAAACCTGCCAGCGTAATGAACTGGAATTTGTAACCCATCGCGCCGAGTTCTTGTTGGAACTTGGCAATCGTTGCGTCATCCAGATTTTTCTTCCAGTTAAACGATGGCGAGCAGTTGTAGGCCAGCATTTTGCCGGGGAATTTGGCGTGAATCGCCTCGGCAAATTTACGCGCGTATTCCAAATCAGGCTTGCCCGTTTCGCACCACACTAGATCAGCGTAAGGGGCATAGGCCAGGCCGCGAGATATTGCTTGGTCTAGGCCTGGATACGTCTTGTAAAAGCCTTCCATCGTGCGCTCGCCAGTGCAGAAGGGTTTGTCGTTGTCGTCAACATCGCTAGTGAGTAAGTCAGCGGCTTCGGCGTCGGTCCGTGCCACGATAATCGTTGGTACGCCCATCACATCGGCAGCAAGACGTGCTGCGACGAGTTTTTCAATCGCTTCGCGAGTTGGCACCAACACTTTGCCGCCCATGTGACCGCATTTTTTCACTGAGGCCAATTGGTCTTCAAAGTGAACACCTGCTGCGCCCGCTTCAATCATCGCTTTCATCAGTTCAAACGCATTGAGCACGCCACCAAAACCCGCTTCGGCATCCGCCACAATCGGCGCGTAAAAATCAATACTGTCGTCGCCCTCAGAATGATTGATTTGGTCAGCGCGCGCCAGTGTGTTATTGATGCGGCGCACCACTTGCGGGACTGAATTAGCTGGATAGAGCGATTGGTCTGGATACATTTCACCGGCTTGATTCGCATCCGCAGCGACTTGCCAACCCGATAAATAAATGGCTTTTAGCCCTGCTTTGACCTGCTGCATCGCTTGATTGCCAGTGAGCGCACCCAATGCATTCACATAGGGCGTGTCATGCATCAGACGCCAAAGTTTTTTCGCACCATGGGTGGCTAGGGTGTATTCCTGCAACAAAGTGCCACGAAGTCGATCGACGTCCGCCGCGGTATACGGGCGGGTAATACCGTGCCAACGCGGGTTAGTTTGCCAGTCGGTTTCGATTGCTGCGATGCGTTGTGCGTGCGTGCTCATACTCGTTCTCCGTGTTGGTGAGGGTGCGACCCTTATCGTTTTCATTGAAGCAGGTTTTTTTTGCAGCGCAATAAATATATTGCGATGCAGCAATTGTAGTTGTTATTTTTTGACTACATATTGGGGCTTGTCCGTACTGAGAATGAATTTTGTCTTTAGCATTGCCCTTGAAAAGGGTGTGGCTATCCCCATTTCATACGGGAACGTAACAGTGGAGTTAGACGGAATGAGTCAAGACAATCAGCAAGATCAAAACAATGAAGTGGCAGTTGAGCCGCTAGACACAACAGTCGTTGAGGCAGCAGAAATCATTGCGGAAGGCGAGAATCAATTCGACGCGCAGTTGGTAGCCGCCTTGGCTGACTTAGAAAAAGCGCGCCAAGATATTTTGTATGTGCGCGCAGAAGCCGAAAATGCGCGTCGCCGTGCGCTGGAAGAAAACGAAAGAACTCGCAAATTTGCGGTTGAAAAATTTGCCCGTGAAGTGATTGCAGTGAAAGACGCCATCGATATGGCCTTGCTCGATCAATCCGGCAATTTTGAAGGCCTGAAAACGGGCGTAGATCTGACTGCGAAAAGTTTAACCACAGTATTCGAAAAATTCGATCTACTTGAAATTAATCCAATCGGCGAAAAATTAGATCCAAACAAACACCAAGCGATCTCGATGGCGCCTTCTGACGAAGAAACGAACACCGTGATTCAAGTGATGCAAAAAGGCTATGAATTATCAGGTCGTGTGATTCGTCCTGCCATGGTCATTGTGGCTGCTGCGAAATAATTTTGTAGCACGGTGGGGAAGTAGACTTGAAATGCTAATGACTATCCCCACTTGATTATTAAGGTTATTTAAACAATCAGCTCCGCTAGCGTAGTTTTTTACACAAACGCTGAGCGTGAGCAGCAACGTTAAAAGAAGGAAGCTAAATAAAATGGCAAAAATTATTGGTATCGACTTAGGTACAACTAACTCATGTGTGGCAGTGATCGAAAACGGTCAACCTAAAGTGATCGAAAACGCCGAAGGCGCACGTACAACACCGTCGATTATTGCGTATCAAGAAGACGGCGAAATTTTGGTTGGTGCTCCAGCTAAACGCCAAGCGGTAACAAACCCGAAAAACACCCTGTACGCAGTAAAGCGTTTGATCGGTCGCAAGTTTGTTGATAAAGAAGTAAAAAAAGACATCGACTCAATGCCATTTTCGATCGTGGCAGCGGACAACGGCGATGCTTGGGTTTCGGTTCGCGATAAAAAAATGGCACCACCGCAAATTTCTGCTGAAATCTTGCGCAAAATGAAAAAAACCGCCGAAGACTACCTCGGTGAAGAAGTAACAGAAGCCGTTATTACGGTTCCGGCTTACTTTAACGATAGCCAACGTCAAGCCACTAAAGATGCAGGCCGTATCGCTGGCTTGGACGTAAAACGGATTATCAATGAGCCAACAGCAGCTGCAATGGCGTTTGGTATGGACAAAGTGGGTCAAGGCGATCGCAAAGTGGCGGTGTATGACTTGGGTGGCGGTACGTTTGATATTTCGATTATCGATATTGCAGACGTTGATGGTTCAACTGCATTTGAAGTATTGGCAACTAACGGCGATACATTCTTGGGCGGTGAAGACTTTGACCAACGTTTGATGGATTACATCATTGCTGAGTTCAAAAAAGAACAAGGCATCGATTTGAAACAAGACGTAATGGCATTGCAACGCTTGAAAGAAGCAGCAGAAAAAGCCAAGATTGAATTGTCTAGCGGCGCGCAAACTGAAATCAACTTGCCATACGTAACGATGGATGCAACAGGTCCTAAGCATTTGGTCTTGAAAATTACGCGTGCTAAATTCGAATCTTTGGTTGAAGACCTAATTACTCGCTCTATCGAGCCATGCAAGATTGCATTGAAAGACTCTGGCCTGAAAGCGTCGGACATCGATGATGTGATCTTGGTCGGTGGCCAAACGCGTATGCCGATGGTATTGGAAAAAGTTAAAGAATTCTTCGGTAAAGAGCCACGTCGTGACGTGAATCCAGACGAAGCGGTTGCGGTGGGTGCGGCATTGCAAGGCGCAGTACTCGGCGGTGATCGTAAAGACATCTTGCTGCTCGACGTAACGCCATTGTCACTCGGTATCGAAACTTTAGGCGGCGTGTTGACTAAGCTGATCAAAAAGAACACCACGATTCCAACTAAGGCATCACAAACGTTCTCGACTGCTGAAGACAACCAAAACGCAGTAACGATTCACGTGTTGCAAGGTGAGCGTGAAAAGGCGTCGGCGAATAAATCATTGGGCCAATTCAATCTGGGCGACATCCCTGCAGCTGCACGCGGTGTGCCACAAATTGAAGTGACTTTTGATATTGATGCTAACGGTATCTTGCACGTTGCTGCGAAAGACAAAGCCTCTGGTAAAGAAGCCAAAATCACGATTCAAGCGTCTTCAGGTTTGTCAGAAGCAGAAATCGAAGCGATGGTAAAAGACGCTGAACTCAATGCTGAAGAAGATAAAAAATTGCTTGAATTGGTACAGGCTCGCAATGCAGGCGAAGGCATGATTCACCAAGTGACTAAGATGTTGGCTGATGCGGGCGACAAAGTGACTGCGGATGAAAAAACAGCCATCGAAGCCGCAGTGAAAGAGCTTGAAGACGTGGTGAAAGGCGACGACAAAGAAGTGATCGAAGCCAAAACCGAAGCGCTAATGCAAGCAAGCCACAAAATTGCCGAAAAAATGTACGCTGAGCAAGCACCAGAAGCGGGTGCAGCGCCTGCTAGCGACGCTGGTAATGCGAAGGACGACGGCAACGTGGTTGATGCTGAATTTACCGAAGTAAAAGACGGCAAGTAAGGAGTTAGGCGTGAGGAGTGAGGTGTGAAGCGTAAACATCACGATCTGTTTGCATGGCAAGCTGCGATGCAATTGGTTGAAGATGTTTATGCTTTTACATCCTCTCTCCCGCGTGATGAAGTTTTCAACTTAGTAAGCCAAATGCGCCGAGCTGCTGTTTCGGTGCATAGCAATATTGCCGAAGGTGCTGCCCGGATGTCTGCAAAGGAATTCGGGCATTTTCTTTATATTGCAAGGGGTTCGCTGAGTGAATTAGAAACTCAATACTTATTGGTCTGCCGATTAAAGATGGCAGAACCATCGGTAAAACTGGAGGAAGGTTTGAATGAAGTGTTTAGCTTGTTAGGTGGCTTGATTCGCTCGCTAAAGTGCAATGAATAAGACTCACCTCACACCTTACACCTCACACCTCACACACTATGGCAAAAAAAGATTTTTATGACATTTTGGGCGTCAATCGTGACGCCTCAGATGAAGAGCTGAAAAAAGCCTATCGCAAACTGGCGATGAAATATCATCCAGACCGTAATCCGGATAGCAAAGAAGCTGAAGATAAATTTAAAGAAGGCAAAGAAGCCTACGAGATTTTATCTGACGCGCAAAAACGTGCGGCCTACGATCAATACGGCCATGCGGGTATCGACCAACAAGCCGGTATGGGCGGTGGTGGCGGTGGTGGTTTCGGCGATTTTGCTGATATTTTTGGCGATATTTTCGGTGGCGGAGCAGGTCGTGGCGGCGGTGGACGTAGTAATGTTTATCGTGGTGCTGATTTGCGTTACAACATGGAAATCACGCTGGAAG
>CAUPHX010000192.1:0-6379 GCA_963511125.1 uncultured Deefgea sp.
GGGATATGCTGATGTAGCGTGTCGCAGAGCCAAGTCATAAACTCATTAAACGACTGCTCTTTGGAGAGTTGCTCAAGTAGGTCGCTGCGCAATTGGAGCGAGGTTTGTAGTTGCAGCGATTCGGTGACATCTTCACCTGAGCAAAGCAAAGACTGCACTTGTTGCTGTTCATCAAGGACGCAGACATTGTGCCAAGCCATGCTACGTTCTGTCTTTTGCTGGGTGATGAGTATGCCTTCAATATCCGTATTACGTGGCGTACTGCCGCTAAATACCCTCGCAAAATATTCACGTAGACGGGCTTGATCGCTTGCTTGTGTGAAATGCTCGACATAATCCATACCAATCAATTGCTCAACGGGCAGCCCCATAATTTGCGCCGCACGCGAGTTGGCCAGTTGAATATGGTATTGCCGGTCAAGGACCAGCATCACCACCCCCGCCGTTTGTAGGTAGCGTTCGGCGTTTTCTTTGGCCTGTTGGAGTGCTAATTGGGCTTGGCGGGTGGTGGTAATATCGGTAAAGGTGGCCACCACTGAGCTAGGCAGCGCGGCCTGTTCGGTAAACAAAGCTTGGGTGTTGATGGCAATCCAGCGTAGCTCGCCTTGAGCATGCACGCCCATGATGGCTGCGTTGATGGCTTCGCCCGTTTTGAGGGTAATCATCGCCGGATGGGTATTGCCAGGATATTCACTGCCATCTTCATGGACGCAATGCCAGTCAGGATCTATTGAGGTGCGCCCTTGTAACTGTTCGGCCTGTAAACCCAGAATATGCAATGCCGCCTCATTGTAGGTGAGGATTTCCCCCGCTTGATTTTGCTGCACAACGCCCTCGGAGAGGGCGCTAATTAAGCTGCGATAGCGATCTTCACTCTCCCGAATCACTTGTTGCAAGCGTTCGAGTTCTTCGACTCGCCCTAATGCTTGGTCTTTTTCGATGATTTGTTGCTGGGCAATCATTAAAAACTGTTCAATGGTGCGACCTAATTCGCCCACTTGCTCCGAAATTTGCGATTGTTTGAGAAGCTTTAGCGTGTGATCGGGATTGGTCGGGTCTGCGGCGAGAATTTGTCGGCTGAGCCTTTGAAACGGGCGCTCGATGCGAAATTGAAACACCAGCGCCAACGCAAAAGCCACTAAAAAACTGCGTAAAAATTCAATCGCTGCAAGTTCACTTGCCGCAGTCCAAAAATTATCAATTACCGCTTGTCGATCTGGAGTGACTCGCAGAAAACCAAGCTGATCGTTCTGATAGGTTAAAGGGGTTTCGATTTGGATTAGATTTGGGAATAAGCGTGACGGGCTTGGGGGGCGCGGTATTTTATCGTTACTAAACACTTGCCTTTGTTTATCGAGAATCGTGGCCTCACGCATGTGCCCAACGCCCGCTAAGCTGGTCACGACGCTACGTCCCATTTCTGAATTTAGCTCAAACAGCGCTTGGGTGGCTGGGGCGCTCATCATCTCGGCCGCATCCCTGAGCTGCTCTTGGGCGGCACTTTGTGATTGTGCGTATAGCCAAATAACTTGGCCGCACATAGAAATTAATCCGGCAGCAATGGCGATCAGCAAGGTGACACCAAAGTGCCGAGAGCGGAAGAGGGAAAATAAGCGCGTCATGGGCTTATTTGTAGGTGTAAATTGGCGCCGCAGCAAGAAAAGAGCGGCGCAGCATGCAGATTAGTTACGCAATTTTCGGCTAAACAAATCCAGTGCGAGCTGATTACTCATCATCGCCAATTGTGGATCATAGCGTTCGCCCTCATCGCGCATAAACGCATGTGGACCATTAAATTCATGCCAAGTGAAGGTTTTATCGGCAGCCACCAAAGCTTGATAAACTTGCGCGCGGCCAGAGGCTGGAATATGCGGGTCTTGCTTGCCCCAAATCATCAGTAATTCGCCACTGATCTCGCCAAGGCGTTCCATGCTGTGCTGACCGGGCTGGTTCGGAATCACATTGGTGTGTAAATCGGTCGCATAAAAACACGCCGTGGCTTTGATTTCAGGCTGTAAAGCCGCGCGGAAGGCTAAATGCCCGCCAATGCAAAAGCCCATCGCACCAAACAAGCCGTTGCTCCAGCTTTGCGTTTTTGCCCAAGCGATGATTGCGGCATTGTCGGTGTCGTAGCCTTCGACTGATTTTGCCATTTTGTCGGCATTGCCTTTATCGCGCCCCGCGTCGTCGTACGCCAGTACGGTGCCAATGGGGTTCAGTTCGTGAAATACTTCCGGCACGATGACGTTGTAACCGTAACCCGCAATCAAACGCGCGGCACGCTCGATTGGGCCGGTTTGCTGGAAAATCTCAGAATAAAACAGAATTGTAGGGTATTGCCTGCTAGCACTTGGTTGGTGAAGGTAACAGCGCATTACCCCTGTTGGTGTAGTTAAATCGGAAAATTCGCTTTTGATCATCATAAGGATGTAGCTCCGTGTTAAGCAAAAAAAACGCCCAATTGGGCGTTTGATGAATGGGGTTTACTTAGTGAGGATTTCCAGTGCTTCGCGATATTTAGCCGCGGTTTTTTCAGCGACTTCGACTGGCAAAGCGGGGGCAGGTGGGGTTTTGTCCCAGCCGGTGGTTTCTAGCCAGTCGCGAACGAACTGTTTGTCGTAGCTCGGCGGATTGCTGCCCGGTTGGTATTGGTCTGCAGGCCAGAAGCGGCTTGAGTCTGGGGTCAATGCCTCGTCCATCAAGCACAATGTACCGTTTTCATCCAAGCCAAATTCAAACTTGGTGTCGCCAATGATAATGCCGCGCGTTGCCGCGTATTCGCTGGCGGTTTTGTAGAGCAAAATGGCGGTTGCGCTGACTTTGGCGGCGAGTTCTTCGCCCAAGATTTCTTCGCAACGCGCGTAGCTGATGTTTTCGTCGTGATCGCCGATTTCAGCTTTGGTCGATGGCGTGAAAATCGGCTCAGGGAGTTTGTCGGCTTCACGTAAACCGGCTGGTAAAGCGATGCCGCATACCGTATTGCTCTGTTGGTATTCTTTCCAGCCACTGCCAGCGATATACCCGCGTACGATGGCTTCAACTGGAACTGGTTTCAGACGTTTGCACACCACGGCACGGCCTTCAACTTGGGGCAGGTCTTCAGCAGAGACAACGTCTTCGGGTTGATCGCCGGTGAAGTGGCTTGGCACAACATCTTTCAATTTTTCGAACCAAAAATTCGAAATTGCAGTGAGGATTTTGCCTTTTTCTGGAATTGGCTCGGCCAAAATGACGTCAAAGGCTGAAAGGCGATCGGTGGCAATCATCAGCATGCGCGTTGCGTCGATTTCGTACAGGTCGCGCACTTTGCCCGAGTAGATTTTTTTCAGGCTGGTCAAATTGGTGGTGGTCAGGCCGGACATACAGGTCTCCAGTGGCAACAGATTGGCTGCATCGTAAAGCAATCGTCTTCTTGCATCGGTGTTTCGCCTGGCCGTGCTTGATGTACAGCCTGCGATTTGCCCGCCTTGCCAGAAAACTTTTGCACGAGTACGTACTCAGCCAAGAATCAAGAATTAAGGCGCTATTTTGCCTGAATTCCTTCACTTCTGCATGTTTGTGCGATGACTGAATGGATTCGCCCGTGTTTAATTACAGCGCTTGCTCTAGGCGGAAGACTTTGGCGGCTTCGCCACGATGGTCAAGACGGGTTTCCCAACCCTCAAGAGTAAAACCTAGCTTTTGGTAAAACGCCAAACCGACTGGATTGCTTTCATAACAAATCGTCGCAATGGTTTGTGATTGATAGCGTTCTTTGGCGATGGTTTTGAGTGCACTGATTAAATAATTGGCAACGCCAAAACGGCGGCGTTCTGGGTGAACAATTAAATGGCCGATCCACGCTTTTTGCGCACGCGGATTGTAGAGGTTTGCAAAGCCGACGATGCGGTCTTGCTCGCAGACGACAAAGCCTTCTTCATGGCTGGCCAAATGTTCGATGAGCTGTAGCGTTTCTGCTGGCCATGCAGCACGAGGAAATACATAGCGTAATTCTTCGGCAGAGCGAGCCCATGAAATGATAAACAAAAGGTCGTCGAGAGTGGCTCGGCGAAAGGCATAGCGAGCAAGGGGCTTCATAAGGGTTTTTATCTAGTGCGGCGCTAAAGTATGAATACTAACTGATGTTTGTCAGTGTAAAGAAATTTAATCAACAGAATGTGTGCGGGTGTTGCAATGCTTAAGCGCTTCGCGGCGAGAGAGCGCTGAAAGTGGCGTTTGCTCAACGAAATCGATGACCGCTGTAGCGTCGGTGCGCGCATATTGGCGCAAGGCCCAGCCGATGGCTTTGCGAATGAAAAAGTCAGGATCTGCGGCATTCACGCGGCAAGCTTGAAATAATTGAGACGTATCGGTGGCTGTTTTCCAACCCAATTGATAAAGAATCGCGGTACGGCGTAGCCAGAGTTGGGGTGAGGTTTGCCACTGATCGAGGACGGTGACGAGCGTTGGCTCGCGGCGCGCCAGATCGCCAACGACTTTACTGGCCAGCGTGTCGACGCTATCCCACCAGCTTTGCGTGCTAATGAATTGCTCAATGACGGGGAGCGCAGCAAGACTGAGTCGGGCTTGGCCACGAATCAATAACTCAATTGCGCAATAGTGAAATTCGCGTTCGGTTTGCTGCCAAAGCGCTTGGGCTAATTCGAGCAAATCGGCTTCGCAGCATTGCTGCACAGCGGTGACTTCGATGGTTTGAATTAGTTTTCGGCGGGTTGGGGCGGGTATGCCGATGAAGCTGAATTGGTGCTTCATGTAGGCCGACATACCTTCGGCTTGCTTTGGATTGCGGGCGCTATATAGCTGGTGCTGATATTCTGCTAAATAGCGCGCCAGCATTTAATGGAGCGGTGAAAAAGTTTTCACGCAAGGCGCAAAGTCGAAGACAGTACCAATGGTACGGCGAGACAAAGCAACGATGCGTGGGAACTTTTGCCTTAACATTTATAGGGTTTCTTTAATCGCGCGGGCTTGTTCGAGTGCCGCATCGGCGCTGGCTGCAAGTACATTAAAATGCCCCATTTTTCGGCCAGGACGTGCGAGCTTTTTGCCGTATAGATGCAATTTGGTATTCGGCGCAGTCATCAAGACTTCCCAGCGCGGCTCGCTTCCGTCGGTCCCCCACGAATCGCCAAGTAAATTCACCATGACAGTGGGGCTGAGTAGGTCGGTTTTGCCTGGATACAGACCGCACATTGCCCGAACTTGTTGCTCGAACTGCGTGGTGAGCGTCGCGTTGAGTGTGTAATGGCCAGAATTATGTGGGCGCGGTGCCATTTCGTTGATGACGAGTTCATCGCCTTCGAGCACAAAAAATTCAACCGCCATCACGCCAACGTAATCGAGTTTTTCTGCCAGCTGCATCGCCATTTTACGAGCGCGCTCAGCAAGCGCCGGACTAACGCGAGCCGGCACAATCGACACATCCAAAATCCCATTCAAGTGCTCGTTTTCGGCAATAGGAAAGCAGGCGACTTCACCGGCGCGGGTGCGGGTCACAATGGCTGAAATTTCGCTGACCAAGGGCATCATTTTTTCTAAAACGCAGGGTTGATGCTTCATTTCTGCGTGCGCAAAACGAACGTCTTCTGCAGTTTTAACGCGCACTTGGCCTTTGCCGTCGTAGCCCAAACGCGCCGTTTTCAAAATCCCCGGCAGGTACGCTGATAAATCGCCATCTAAACAGGCTGCATTTTTCACCGCCAAAAATGGCGCAACATCTAAACCCGCGTCGCGAATAAAGTTTTTTTCGGCGATACGGTCTTGGGCAATTTCGACGCAATCCCCGCTGGGTGCAACAGGAATGTCTTGGGCGGCAAGCCAGCGCATTGAGTCGGCGTTGACGTTTTCAAATTCAGTCGTGATCGCCGCGCAGTGTGTAGCCATGTATTGCAAGGCTTCAGGATCGGTAAAGGATTTACACAGGTGCACATCTGCAAACTCAGCCGCAGGCGCGTGAGCATCAGGGTCGAGTACAGTCACGCCGTAGCCCATGTTTTTAGCGGCACTCGCAAACATACGGCCCAATTGACCGCCACCTAAAATACCCAGCATGGCCGGTGGTAGGATGATTTTATTGCCCATTTTCATTATTCCTTAAGTCCAATCACTGCTTGGCAGCTTGAAGCACACGCCGGCCAAAAAATACCAAGGATGCCGCATGGAGAACTGCTTTCATTTGCCATCTTGGTTTTTCCTTAATTTCATTCTTTGCTTGAAAGCTTGATGCGATTTATAGCCGTATGCACCCATGCCGTATAAGGCTCCACCGACGATCCCTAAAGGGATAGCATCAATTACCCCAGCCATAAAAGTAGTTTGGCCGCTCGCGTAGCGCAGAGCAGCCAAAAGTAAAATACAAGGAGCACCCCAAAGTAGGCAC
>CAUPHX010000193.1:0-6376 GCA_963511125.1 uncultured Deefgea sp.
ACATCGACTAAATTGTAAAACTCGTTGAGCTGCACGAAAAATCGTGCGAAAAGGGCAAGTTTGGGATTTTCTCGGCTAACTCAGTTATGGGAGGGCCGGTTTTCAACCGGCGCTACAGTACGACCCGATTTCGCTCAAGTTGAATCAATGTCGAGTGTGATGAAGTGAAATAAATAAAGGAAACCGCGATGAATACGTCTGAGCAGAGTATGCGTTTTTTGGAAGAGCACATCCCTGAGCTGGCCGAGTCTGCCGTGACTCAGGCTTACTGGCAGGCGCTCGCTTCTGGCCGTAGTGTGCTGGAAAGTGATAACGGGGTGATTTATGAGGTGTTTCCCGATGGAACACGTCAGTTCGTGAAAGTGATCACGCCACCCAGTCTGGTCGTTCTGGGTGAAAAACGGGTGATGCCATGACTGAAGTGCCGCGTTTGCGTATGTTTGCAGGGCCAAATGGCTCGGGTAAAAGCACCATCAAATCGGTGATTCGCGGGGAGCTGCTGGGGGTTTATATCAACCCCGATGAGATAGAGAAAGAAATTGCCGAATGGGATTTTCTTGATCTGAAAAGCTATCAGGTCGAAACCACTGCGGCGGAAATATTGGATTTTTTTAATTCATCTGCGTTGCTGGATCGAGCCGACTTACTGAATGAGGCCGCGAGCTTGGGCTTTAACGATGGCAAGCTGAGTTTTTTTTCGGTGCGGGTTAATTCCTACTTTGCTTCGGTGGCGGCGGATTTTATCCGGCACAAATTGCTGGAGCGCGGCATCTCGTTCACGTTTGAGACGGTGATGTCGTCGGCGGACAAAATCAGTTTTCTACAAAAAGCGCAGCAACGCGGCTTTCGTACCTATTTGTACTATGTGGCGACCGAAGATCCGATCATTAATATTTCACGCGTGCGCAGCCGAGTTTATCTGGGCGGTCATCCTGTGCCAGAGGACAAAGTGATCGCCCGCTACGGCCGTTCACTGGATTTGCTGCTTGATGCCATTCGCTATACAAATCGAACCTATGTTTTCGATAACTCCGGCCATTCAAAGATCTGGCTGGCAGAAATCACCGATGGTAAAAATCTAACCATGAAAACCGACCGAATGCCCGCTTGGTTCAAGACTGCGGTGTGGGATAAATTTGACGCAAGTGAATAGTTTGGCGCAGCCCAATGTTTACCGCGTGCTACGTTCATTATTCTAGTATTCTAGACCCGCGCTTCATTGATCACCCTCCGCCAGACTTTTCACCTCGGTACGGCGTAGGGTGTAATCGCCGAAGTCATTGCGCCGCATGAATTACACATTATTTGGCGTATTGCCGCTACGCGTCGTGTACGCCCGTTATTGGTGTATTGGCTTGTAGCCATTGTTTATCAATGACTAGCTGGCAATACTATGCAATTCAAATTGCAAAAATCATAGAGCTGCACGAGATCCCTTGTATTGCGCCGAGCGAGGAACAAGCGGCATGGAGGTAAGCAGCGGGCTTGTCAAAGCCCGCCGCCTTGCCGATTGTCCGCCGCGAGGTGTGGTGAAGCTTGGCAACTTGTTGCCTTAGCGCAGCCCATGGCCTTAGGCCAGAATCCGGCGTAGCCCACGCAGATACTAGGGCGGCCTTCTTTTTATCCATTCCGGTCAAGAAAACGAAGTTTCTGCGCAGCTAAAGGTAAGTGCCGCGCGGCATTCGCGCGACTCAGCGTAGAAAAATCGCCGCAGATTGAATCAAAGCAAAATTCGAAATCCAGTGCAATTCACGCAGCTTTTGACACCCTGCAGTGTTCGATGTATATCAATGCAGCCTTTATTAATCAAGAGCTACACGGCAATACCGTAAGGTACGGTAAATACTGGGCTGCGTAGGCTTAGCACCAGCCTGCCTGTCTCACTTACCACATTGGCCATGTAAGGCGAATTAGTTTTATCAACCCGCGCTGATTTTAATTTGTGAAATCGGTATCAGATTGGCGGGTTACGCCTTTGGCTAACCGTACCCTACGGCATCGGTGTATTTACTTGTAGCCATTCATTATCAGTCAAGATACTCGGTTTCAAGCAGCTTCCCCCTCACGTTAGCCTATTCCTCTCGCCTTCATTCTGATATTGATCTCACAAACCCATTTATGAATACAGCTCATGGGTTTGGTCAAATAAGTTCATTTTTGTTCATGACTTGATTCAGGTATAAACCACACTGAGCTCTGAAAGCTAGGCAATATTATTGCCAGTTTTTAATGATGCAATTAGGAAATAATTAGAAAAGACTTGAAGTTAGAGTTGCTGTGAGTGTCCGAGAAATTGGAAATGCCAAGCAGTGCATAAAATCAATTCAGGTTTTTTCTCAGATTAGGATACCCGATCACAATGAGTAAAGAATTTACATTTACGATTAATAGCATTAGTTTTGATGAAAACTATCTGCCGGCAGAAAATACGCGTATTACTACCAATTTTGCGAATTTGGCTAGAGGAGAGCGTCGCCAAGAGAATCTGCGTAATACTTTAAGTATGATTAATAACCGCTTTAATGATTTGGCGCATTGGGATAACCCTAAATCAGATCGTTACTCTGTAGAACTTGAAATTATTTCTGTTGAGTTAAATATTGGTGCTGAAAATAGCACTAAGGGTTTGCCTTTAATTGAAATATTAAAAACTAATATTATTGATCATAAAACTAACGAGCGGATTGAAGGGATTGTAGGGAACAATTTTTCATCTTATGTGCGAGATTATGATTTTAGCGTATTGCTGCTGGAACATAATAAGCAGCAAACCCATTTTAGTACGCCAGAAAATTATGGTGAGCTGCACGGAAAGCTGTTTAAAAGTTTTATAAATTCTAAAGCATACAAAGAAAACTTTAACAAACAGCCAGTGATTTGTTTAAGTGTTTCCAGTAGTCGTACCTATGAACGAACTGAAAACCAGCATCCTGTATTAGGTGTTGAATACATCCAAGATCAATATTCATTAACTGATGAATATTTTAACAAGATGGGTCTACAGGTTCGCTATTTCATGCCTGCGAATAGCGTAGCGCCTTTGGCATTTTATTTTTCCGGTAATTTGTTGTCTGATTATACGAATCTTGAGCTGATTAGCACCATTAGTACCATGGGCGCATTCCAAAAAATTTATCGCCCTGAAATTTACAATGCCAATTCGGTTGCGGGGAAAATTTATCAACCTAGTTTACAGCACCAAGATTATTCATTAACCCGAATTATTTATGATCGAGAAGAACGTAGTCGACTCGCGGTTGAGCAAGGAAAGTTTGTTGAAGAGCATTTTATCAAGCCATACCAAGACATTCTTGGGCAATGGGCTGCTAATTACGCTCTTTAAACACTCATGCAAAAGTTTTATGGCAAGGCGTCGAAGCCGCAGGCAGTACAGTTAGTACGACAAGGCGAGACAACGATGCAAGAAAACTTTTGCTTATCCACTTAATCCAATAAAACATTGCGGATATTGATAATGAAATTACTATTACCGACTTCAACGGCTGGCAGTTTACCTAAACCAACTTGGCTTGCAGAGCCAGAAAAAATTTGGTCTCCTTGGAAATTACAAGATCAAGAATTAATAGACGGCAAATTAGATGCTTTATGTTTGTCACTGCAAGAGCAATTACTCGCAGGGATTCATATTGTTAGTGATGGAGAGCAAACGCGGCAACATTTCGTCACTACATTTATTGAGCATCTGAGTGGCGTTGATTTTGAAAAACGTGAAACGGTTACAATTCGAAATCGCTATGAAGCAAGCGTACCGACCGTGGTTGGCGAGGTTTCAAGGCCAAAACCTGTTTTTGTTGAAGATGCCAAGTTTTTACGCCAGCAAACTAAGCAACCCATTAAATGGGCTTTGCCAGGGCCAATGACGATGATCGATACCTTGTATGATCGCCATTATAAAAGTCGTGAAAAATTGGCTTTGGAATTCGCTAAAATTCTTAATCAGGAAGCGCGTGAATTAGAGGCTGCTGGGGTAGATATTATTCAATTTGATGAGCCTGCATTTAACGTCTTTTTTGATGAGGTCAATGATTGGGGGGTGGCAACATTAGAAAGAGCCATTGAAGGACTTCAATGTGAAACCGCCGTGCATATTTGCTATGGCTACGGCATTAAAGCCAATACCGATTGGAAAAAGACATTAGGATCAGAGTGGCGCCAATATGAAGCCGCTTTCCCCAAATTGCAAAAATCGAATATTGATATCGTCTCACTCGAATGTCATAACTCGCATGTGCCAATGGATCTGATTGAACTGATTCGAGGCAAAAAAGTGATGGTCGGTGCTATTGATGTGGCAAACCATACCATTGAAACCCCCGAAGAGGTCGCAGATACCCTGCGAAAAGCACTGCAGTTTGTCGATGCGGATAAGCTCTACCCTTGCACTAATTGCGGTATGGCACCTTTGCCGCGTGCAGTCGCACGAGGCAAGCTTAATGCGTTAACTGCGGGAGCCCAAATCGTTCGCCAAGAACTATTGGCCTAGTTCTACTTGGGCACTCCCAAAATATAACAAAGCAGAGAGAAGCAGAGAAATCGAGTTTATAGCTATTGATTTTGAATGAATATCAGTACATTTGATTCTTTTTTTCTCTGCATATCTGCGCCGGTTTATTTTCTATTCAACTCCGAACACATGTAAGTAGGCCAGCAAAAGTTTTCTTGCATCGTTGTCTTTGCCATAAAAATTTCGCACTACTACTTAGATGATGTGTCTCGTGTTTGCATGTCATTTTAATATTTAAAAATACGCTTTAATTTAGGAATAATGTGATGATTGAAGCAACAGACTATCGAAGTGCAATGTCGTTGTTAACGGGGGCGGTCAATGTGGTGACTACGACAGGCATAACGGGTCGGCATGGATTCACTGCGTCGGCGGTATGCAGTGTGACTGATACACCGCCGACATTATTGGTCTGCATGAATAAAACCGCTAGATCACACGCTCATTTTATTGCCAATAGAGTTTTAACTGTGAATGTTTTAGGTGTGCATCATCAGCCTATTTCCAGCGTATTTTCATCCCCAATTAATTCAGAAGATCGCTTTCAATATGGCAGCTGGACCCAATTAAAAACGGGCGCGCCTGTTTTAGTCGATTCTTTGGTGAGTTTTGATTGTGAGATTGAGCAAATTCAAGAGGTCGGTACGCATACTATTTTTATTTGCCCGATTGTCGCTATTCAGCAAAGCGAATATGAGCAAGGCTTAATTTATTTTAATCGTGCTTATCATCATGTGGGTCAGGCGCAAATAGCGTAAGTAGATAAGCAAAATTTTTCTTGCATCGTTGTCTCGCCTTGTCGTACGAATTGTACTGCCTTGGGCTTGCCCGCCTGGCCATAAAACTTTTGCACGAGTACTTAAACCCACCTTATTTAACCTGTAGCGCTTTAATAAAGTAAGTATATCGTGGAATTTTTCATTTTTTTAGCCATCGGTGCCATCGCAGGTTTTACTGCTGGATTATTTGGTGTGGGTGGCGGCATTATTATCGTACCCATCTTGTATGTGGTTTTTACCCAAATGAACTATGCCCCTGATGTGGTAATGCATTTAGCTTTAGGTACGTCATTGGCGACGATTATAGTCACATCGATTAGTTCATTACTTGCGCACCATAAAAAAGGCGCCGTTATATGGTCAGTCTTTAAAAACTTGGCGCCTGGTTTGGTGATCGGTTCTTTTTTCGGGGCGGGAATTGCCGGATTACTTGCTGGTGCACACTTGCGACTGATTATTGGTATTTTCGCGCTCTGGGTTGCACGCAATATGTTTGTCGGTACAAATAAAATAGTCGATCAAAATAAAGTGCTTCCCTCAACGGCTAAGCAAGTATTTGCAGGTACTGGGATTGGCGTGGCGTCTGCCATTTTTGGGATTGGCGGAGGGAGCTTAACCGTCCCTTATCTCAATGCGTATGGCGTCATCATGCAAAAAGCGGTTGGCACATCTGCTGCCTGTGGTTTACCTATCGCGATTGCGGGTGCTTTGGGATTTATGCTTTTTGGTATCAAAGACCAAATCAATATCAGCAATAGTATTGGTTTTGTTCATATTTATGCTTTCTTGGGAATTAGCATAATGAGTTTTTTTACCGCAAAGTTAGGCGCAAAAGCGGCGCATGTATTATCGGCCGTTATGCTTAAAAAATGTTTTGCGATTATGTTATTTATTGTTGGATGCTTTTTTATTCTTAAGGGATTACTTTGAGATAAGTGGTTACGAAAAACAAATTTGAAAATTGATGCCGTAGCCATTTAGCAATTTTTCGACCTCTTGCGCCATCGTTTCCTTGGCCCAAGAAATGAAACGACGCCAATGATACTTGGCATGCTTCCAAACAATCTCAATC
>CAUPHX010000194.1:0-6296 GCA_963511125.1 uncultured Deefgea sp.
GGCCAGCAAGCAAGTCAAGCTGGCCGACTCAATGCGCTGATTGAAGCCTTGGGCTTGCCCGAAGAAACACAGCGTTTAGAGTGCTTTGATATTTCGCACACCATGGGTGAAGCGACCGTGGCATCCTGTGTGGTTTACGATCGGCAGGATATGCAACCCAAGGAATATCGCCGCTATAACATTGCAACAGACGTTTCGGGCGTTGCGAAAGACGGTTTTGAGCTGATCACAGCCGGGGACGATTATGCCGCGATGCGGCAAGTTTTACTGCGTCGCTACGAAAAAGTAGCCGCAGGCGAAGGTGTGATGCCGGATGTCATTCTGATTGATGGCGGCACGGGGCAGCTCGGGATTGCGATTGACGTGATGAATGAAATTGGTCTTACTGAACCTTGGTTGGTGGGTGTTGCAAAAGGCGAGACCCGCAAGCCAGGTTTGGAGCAATTGCTCGTTCCGCGCACGGGAAACACGGTACAATTGCGGCGCGATCATCCGGGCTTACATTTAGTTCAGCAGATTCGTGATGAGGCGCATCGATTTGCGATCACAGGTCATCGTGCTCGACGCGCAAAAGCCAGAGTGAGTTCCAGCTTAGAAGAAGTTGAAGGTGTTGGGCCGAAGCGGCGCCAGAGATTATTAGCCCGTTTTGGTGGTTTACAAGGTGTAAAAGCAGCTAGCGTTGACGAGTTAATGCAAGTCGACGGCATTAATCAGGCGCTAGCCGAAAAAATCCACGCTGCATTACGCGGCTAACAAAGTGTCTCGATGCCATTAAATTTACCCATTTTACTAACGTGGTTGCGCGTTGCGCTGATTCCTGTGTTTGTTGGCGTTTTTTCTCTGCCGCAGGCTGAGTATCCTTTGGCGTGGCAAAACATGGTCGGCGCAAGCTTGTTTTTACTGGCGGCCATTACCGATTGGTTTGATGGGTTTTTAGCCCGCCGCTGGAATCAAACTTCGCAATTTGGTGCTTTTTTGGATCCCGTAGCGGATAAATTGATGGTGGCTGCGGCGCTTATTTTGCTGGTTGAGCTAGATCGCACTGCGAGTTGGCTGGCGGTGATTATTATTGGCCGTGAAATTACGATTTCAGCGCTTCGCGAGTGGATGGCGCAACTGGGTAAGGCCAAAAGTGTTGCGGTCAGTTTTATTGGCAAACTAAAAACCACGGCACAGATGGTGGCGATTTTCCTTTTGGTTTGGTCTGAGCCGATTATTCCTGGTGTTTCTACGCATTTAATCGGCACTGTCGCCATGTATATTGCTGCGATTTTGACGATTTGGTCGATGTTTTACTATCTGCGAGTGGCTTCTGAGCAATTTAAAGATGGCGCAAACTAGCAGGATTATGCTGGGTATATCCTTGTGACCCATATGCATAAATGGCTAGCATTAAATACATCCGTTTCGCCCTCGTTCCGTGTTTAAATCCAAACCTTTGCTGGCGATTGCGGGCTTCTATTTTTGCTACTTCGCTTTTAATGGCTTGTTTTCCCCGTACTGGGGGCTGTATTTGGCGAGCCTGGCTTTTCCCGCTTGGCAAATCGGCATTCTCACTTCCTTAACGCAAATCAATCGAATTTACGCCCCGACGCTATGGGGCTGGCTATCGGACCGAACTGGGCGCAGGCAAACTATTTTGCGTGTTGCTGGCGTGGGTGGTTTTGTTTTCTTTTTGCCTCTTTTGTTTACGCAGTCTTTTTGGCCTCTATTTGTTGCCGTTTTATTGGCGAGCTTTTTTTGGAGTGCCGCCTTGCCATTGGTTGAGGCGACGACGATGACCTTGCTAAAGGGGGATAGTGGCGCTTACTCCCGCTTGCGCTTGTGGGGTTCGGTCGGCTTTGTGTTTGCCACTTTGGTGGCGGGCTATGCCATCGAGGGTTATGGCATTGGTACCTTGCCGTGGGCTGTGATTGCGATCATGGCGAGCTTGGCGCTGTATTCTTGGCAAGTACCCAATGCGCCTGTGGTTATTCATGCGTACGGTGAGCAATTGGCTTTTTTGACTATTTTAGCCAAGACCGAAGTGCGAGTGCTCTTGCTGGCGTGCTTCTTCATGGCTTTGGCGCACGGCGCTTATTACAGTTTTTATTCGATTTATGTTGCTGAGCATGGTTTTAGCCAAAGTATGATTGGCTGGTTGTGGTCTGTTGGGGTGTTGGCAGAGATTCTGGTATTTGCATTAATGCCGCAACTTACACGGCGATTTACTTTGCGAGCGTTGTTTTTGTTTGGACTTGCGGTGGCTGTGGCTCGTTTTGGCTTAATCGCATTTGGCGTCAAGTCTCTCGTGTTACTGATGTTGGCCCAAATTGGGCACGCTTTTACCTTTGGTAGTCATCACGCGGTGACGATGAGCTACATTCACCGCTATTTTTTGGGGCGACATCAGGCGAAGGGGCAGGCCTTGTATATTGCGGTCTCATTTGGTTTGGGCGGTAGTTTGGGTGGTATATTGGCAGGATTGGCTTGGAATCAGCTGGGTGGACTTGTCATTTTCTCCTTGTCGTCACTTGCGGCGCTGACAGGGCTTTTACTTGCTGGGTTTGGTTTAAAAAGTAGATGTATTTAGTTGTAGCCTTTGTAGTTAAAAAGCTTCATTCATATACATAAGGTAATTTTATGATTGTTGTGATGCAGTTAAATGCGCAAGAAGCACAAATTGCGGCTGTGATCGAGCAGATACATGCAGCAGGCCTGAAGGAGCACGTGTCGCGCGGCGCCGAATTGGTCATTATTGGTGCGATTGGCGATGAAGATAAATTACAGCAGGCGCAATTTGAAATGCTACCCGGCGTTGAGCGGGTTTCGCGCATAACCAAGCAATACAAAATGGTCTCGCGCGCGACGCATCCTGCAGGTATTCAATTTAAAGTTCGCGGCGTCGTTATTGGTGGCGAGCAAATCCAGATCTTTGCCGGTGTAAATGCCACTGCGTCTGCTACGCATTTGCAGGAGATCGCCGCCGCAACGCGAGCTGCAGGAGGGCGTTTATTGTGGTCTCGTCTTGAGAAGACAGCGGCGTCGCCGTACGAATTTCATGGCTTAAAATTGAATGAATTGAGCGGTTTGCACGATGTGGCAAGGGCCAATGCCACGCCTTTTGCTGTGGAATTAAACGATCTGCAAACTTTAGATGTGCTACTCGCCAATGATGTGGACGTCATTCAACTGGGGGCGCAGAGCATGCAAAATCGCGCCTTATTGCGCGAACTTGGGCGAGTCAATAAGCCGATTATTTTGCGGAGAGGCTTGGCGGCCACGGTGACTGAGTGGTTGCTTGCTGCTGAAACGATTGCGGCCGGTGGCAATCACCATATTATTTTGTGTGAGCAAGGGGCTAGGGGATCGCTCGATACGGCGACGATTTCATATTTAAAGCGTGAAACCTATTTACCCGTGTTTGTCGATGTGAGTCATGCTAGCGCAAAGGCGTGGATGGTGCCTGCGCTCGGATTGTCTGCAGTTGCAGCGGGTGCAGATGGCTTGATGTTGGATGTTTATTCGCCATCTTTTTTTGCAACGGGGCTAGATCAAGCGATTGATGTGTTGCAAATGGAAGGGATGATGGCGACTTTGAGGGCGATGGTGCCGGCTTTAGGTCGGTCAATTTAATTTGAGCGGGCATTTGAATGCAGTCTGTTGAGCGATTGGTTTTATTGGGTACTGGCTTGATTTCTGGCTCGTTTGCGCTGGCGCTGAGACGTGCGCGCTTGGTAAAGCATGTTGTGGGTGTGGGGCGAAATATTGAAAACCTGGAGCGCGCCCTTGAGTTGGGGGTGATTGACGAGTTTTCGACTGATGCTTCAACGGCCGTTATCGGTGCTGATTTGGTGTTGCTGGGTACGCCTGTGGGGCAGATGGGTCGGCTCATGCAGCAAATAGCACCAAATTTGTCAGCCGATTGTATCGTGACTGATGGTGGCTCCACCAAACAGGATGTTTGCGCGCTATTTCGTAAATATTTACCAAAGCAATTGGCAAACTGTGTGCCGGGTCACCCTATCGCGGGATCGGATTTGTCGGGCGCATCGGCTGCGCAGTTTGGTTTGTATGAGGGGCGACGCGTCGTTTTGACACCGCTCAATGAGTGCAGCGCTACGGTGTTAGAGCGGGTCAGAATGATATGGCAGGCCTGCGGTGCAGAGGTGTTTGAGATGGAGGCCGAGCAACATGATGGCATCTTTTCTGCGGTTAGCCACACGCCCCACCTACTGTCTTTCGCGTATATGAATGCGGTGCTGGATCGATATAATGCCGATCAGTGTTTGGATTTTGCCGCGAGTGGCTTTCGCGATTTTACGCGAATTGCTGGCTCTCACCCTGATATGTGGCGCGATATTGCGCTGGCAAATCGAGAATCTGTCTTGCTTGATTTAAAGGCAAATTTAGTGCAAATCAGTCAATTAATTGAGCTGGTCGAATCAAACGATGGACCGTCGCTAACTCAGTACATTCAGCGAGCGAGTCAAGCAAGAATTGAATGGGGTAAACCCAAAAAGGGGTCGAAATGAGTTATCAAGCAGCAAGTGGTCGTTACGATGCGATGCCTTATCGGCGCTGTGGTCGCAGTGGGTTGAAGTTGCCCGCCATTTCACTGGGTTTATGGCACAACTTTGGCGACAATAAGCCATACGACAATAGTCGTGCAATGTTGTTGCGTGCATTTGACCTTGGAATAACGCATTTTGATCTGGCTAATAATTACGGACCCAGACCAGGGGCCGCTGAAGAAACATTCGGCAAAGTACTAAAGCAAGACTTGCGCGCCTATCGCGATGAAATGATTGTGAGCACCAAGGCGGGCTGGGAAATGTGGCCTGGACCTTATGGTGAGTGGGGTAGTCGTAAGTACTTGGTGGCGAGTTTGGATCAAAGCCTGCAGCGCATGGGCTTGGATTACGTTGATATTTTTTATTCGCACCGACCAGACCCAGAAACACCTATGGAAGAAACAATGGGTGCGTTGGAAGCAGTAATTCGCCAAGGCAAGGCCTTGTATGTCGGTCTTTCATCGTACACCCCAGAGCAGACGGCTGAGGCGGCGAAAATCCTGAAGGAGCTGGGTACGCCTTGCCTGATTCACCAGCCTAAGTATTCAATGTTTGAACGTGAAATTGAGCGAGGACTGACGGAAGTACTAGCCCAAAAAGGGTTGGGCAGTATTGCATTTTGCCCGTTGGCGCAGGGCTTGCTAACGAATCGCTATTTGAATGGTATTCCGCAGGATTCGCGTGCCGCTGATTTGGGTAATCATTTTTTGAATGAGCAAGGCGTCGCTTTGCAATTGACGCACATTCGTCGCCTCAATGAAATTGCGTTGCGTCGCGGGCAAACGTTGGCGCAAATGGCGTTGGCATGGGCTTTACTGACGGTGACTTCGGTGGTTATTGGCGCAAGTCGTGTGTCGCAACTCGAAGAGAATGTCGGTGCAATTGCCAACTTAAGCTTTTCTGCTGATGAACTGCTCGAGATTGAAACAATTTTGGCTTCCACTTAAATTTTAAGTGTTTTTTAAGTTAAAAGGCCGGCGATAATTCGTTGGCTTTTTTGTTGATTGGAGTATGAGGATGGCGCTATTTTCGGTAATTGCAATTGACGGGCCTTCAGCATCAGGCAAGGGGACGGTCGCTCAGCTGGTGGCGGAAAAGCTCGGTTTTGCTTACTTGGATTCGGGTGCGCTATATCGTTTAACGGCATTGACAGCAAAGCAGCAGGGTGTTGCTTGGTCTAATGAGTCTTCGATGGCTGAAGTGGCAACGAACTTAGATGTTCAGTTTGTGGGTGAGCAGATTTTACTATCGGGTGTTGATGTGGGTTTAGTGATTCGCTCTGAAGAGATCGGCTCGGGTGCGTCTCAGGTGGCTGCGTTGCCGATGGTGCGAGAGGCTTTGTTACAACGGCAACAAGCATTTGCCACTAGTAAGGGTTTGGTCGGGGATGGGCGTGATATGGCGTCGGTTGTTTTTCCTGCGGCGCAGCTAAAAATATTTTTAACGGCCAGTGCTGAGGTGAGGGCTGAGCGGCGGTATATGCAATTGATTGGTCGTGGTGAATCTGCCGATTTGTCGCTCATTACGGCCGATTTGCAGGCGCGTGACGACCGAGATAGGCAACGAGCGGTGGCGCCGCTAGCTCAGGTAGAGGGCGCTTTGTTGTTGGATACCTCTAATTTAAGTATTGATGAAGCTGTGGCGCAAGTGTTGGCATGGTGGGTCGTGAGAAGATAGTTACGCTAAGCACTTGATAGAGCAAGAATATTTCCGTATAATCGCCTGATTCATTTTTGGTGTCAA
>CAUPHX010000195.1:0-6247 GCA_963511125.1 uncultured Deefgea sp.
AGGCAAAAATTCCCGCCCATCGTTGCACCGCCTTGCCCTACCCTGTGCACTGTCTGCGGCGGAGCGCCTTGCTCGAAAACTTTTGCTCAGCGACCTAGGGCTGAGCCGGCTGCAATGGAATACGCACTTCGCGACTTACACCGGACGGGCCAGGAAAAGGTAAAAATAAACTCTGGATCAGCAAGGGCACTGCCGAATCAAGCTCGTCACTGTGACTGCGATTGCGTGCACGGCCTTCGTACAGCTTGGCAAACTCGCCTTTATCCAGCGTTTTTCGATCTAAGATATCGACAAAAACTTCGCGGGTAAAAATCGTTTCACTCACCGTTTGCGAGCCAACGATTCCCGTTTCAGGGTAATACCGTGGGATAAACATCACGCTACCGCCATTCGTAAATACGCGTTGATAACTCACGGAATAACCAACCGTGCCCCAAATTGGCTGTTGGTACGATTTTTCTTTTCCGTCATCGACATGATAATCAAGGCGAACTAACCAATCGGCTTTGTTAATGTCTTTCTGCCAAATCAAGCCTTGCTGCATCAAGCGACGCGCTAAATCCGCCTCAAACTGCATATAAGCTAGACTTTGCATTTGTGAGGCATTACGTTCAATGGCAAATGCCTTAGGACTCGCCATCGCAGCTTGCACAGCAGCGGCCGAGCCAGAAGCCACTGGCGCGGATGCTTTCAATACGGGCAATTGATGCCGCACCGATACCGTCGAAACAAACGATGGTGCGGCACAACCGGCCAATAATACCGCGAGCAGCAAGCCCGCAAAGTGACGGCCCAGCATTAGGCGATTTTCCCCGGAATACGCGGCGTATTGACGACGACATCACCGCATTGTGCACGGTGGCGCAGTGCGTGATCGATCAGCACCAGCGCCAACATCGCTTCAGCAATCGGCGTCGCACGAATGCCTACGCAAGGATCGTGGCGGCCCGTGGTCGCCATCATCACTGGATTACCTTTTTTATCAATCGACGCGCGCTCTTGCGCGATACTCGAGGTGGGTTTAACCGCCAAGTTCACCGTAATATCCTGCCCGGTGGAGATGCCCCCTAAGATGCCGCCGCCATGATTAGTCGCAAAGCCCTTAGGCGTCAACTCATCGCAATGCACCGAACCGCGTTGCGCGATGCTGGCAAAGCCAGCGCCAATCTCAACACCTTTCACCGCATTGATATTCATCATCGCATAGGCAATTTCAGCATCAAGGCGGTCATACACTGGCTCGCCCCAACCCACAGGCACGTTTTCCGCTACGACTGAAATTTGCGCACCGACTGAATCGCGCTCTTTACGAATCGCATCCATATAGTCTTCGAGTTGCGGCACGATCTCCAGATTTGGCGCGAAAAACGCATTCTCGCCCACGTGATCCCAGCTCTGGAATGGGATATCAATTTCGCCCAGTTTGCTCATATAGCCACGAATCACGATTCCAAATTTTTCGCTTAACCATTTTTTCGCAATCGCACCGGCCGCAACACGTACTGCGGTTTCGCGCGCCGAAGAGCGGCCACCGCCACGCGGATCGCGAATGCCGTATTTGTGCCAGTAAGTGTAATCGGCGTGGCCTGGGCGGAAGGTTTCAACGATTTTGCCGTAATCTTGACTGCGCTGATCTTGATTGCGAATCAACAAAGCAATCGGCGTGCCCGTCGTTTTGCCTTCATAAATGCCAGACAAAATCTCCACCGAATCCGGCTCTTTACGCTGAGTCACATGACGGCTGGTGCCCGGCTTGCGGCGATCGAGTTCCAATTGAATGTCTTCAACCGAAATTTCCAATCCCGGAGGGCAACCATCAACAATACAACCAATTCCTGCACCATGGCTTTCGCCAAACGACGTAACTGTAAATAATAAACCCAAGGAATTGCCTGACATTGTCTGCCTCTAGCTCAAAGTTAATTTAATTTTTTTAATTTTACCACGGGCAAGTCATTCAGCGTTGCTTACTACCCAATCGAAATAAAAATGCCCTGAAAAATCAGGGCATTTAATCGAAATTCGACGGGCTATTTATTACCTGATTCAATCCAGCTCGACTTATCGACGACCCGCATCCACATACAAAGCAGCAACGGCGCACGAAGCCAGCCTGGTCATCACTGAATCGGCGCGACTCGTTAAAATGATCGGCACTTTGGCACCCAGCACAATACCTGCCGCATCGGCCCCCGCCATAAAGGTCAGGCTTTTTGCCAACATATTGCCGGCCTCCAGATCGGGAGCCACCAGAATATCAGCCATGCCCGCAACGGGAGAGTCAATTTTTTTGATCTGCGCGGCCTTCAAATCAATCGCATTATCCAGCGCCAAAGGGCCATCCAAAATACCGCCAGTGATCTGTTTTCGCTCCGCCATCTTGCATAAAGCAGCCGCTTCGATCGTTGATAGGATATCCGGATTGACCGTTTCCATTGCCGACAATATCGCTACCTTAGGTTCAGCCATACCCAATTGGCGCGCCAAATCAATGGCATTCTGCACAATGTGTACCTTGTCTTTCAATGTAGGTGTAATGTTAATGGCCGCATCGGTAATAAAAATCGGCCGATCTAAACTCGGCACGTCCATCACAAAGACATGACTAATTCGACGCGAAGTCCGTAGACCCGTACCGCTACGCACGACTTCAGCCATGAGCTCATCAGTATGCAGGCTGCCTTTCATGAGTAGATCCGCTTTTTGCTCACGCACCAAAGCAACCGCAGCCTCTGCTGAGGCTTGGCTATGTGGGGTATCAACAATTTGCAGGCTAGAAATATCCAAATTAAACTCAGCCGCCACCGCCTCAATTTTTGCGCGTGGCCCGACCAAGATCGGTAATAAAATACCCGCTTCAGCAGCCTCAACCGCACCACGAAGCGAGCTTTCATCACAAGGATGCGCCACTGCCGTTGCAATTGCAGGTAATGATTTGCAACGTGCAATCAGGCTTTCATATTTCTCGTGTTGACGTTCCATTTTCTTTCCTTAGTCAAGGATGCACTCTTACGCAGCGGGTGTAGTCGCTCTTTTTCGTGGCGTACGTGGAGGGACAAACAACGCTTTAATTTCGGCAAGGCGAGCGATTTGGACTTCGCCTGACTCACCAGCAGCGTGAACGATACGCTGAAGCACGTCTTCCATTTTGCTACGCAAATCAGCTTCACTCGGCAGCATGTTTGGCAAGGCCGCGAGTGCGCCTTCCAAATCGAGGCGCAGAGTAAAAAATTGCTCACGGACTAACTGCTTAAACTCAGGCAATGGCATACCATTGTGCTCTGCACGTAATAGACGCATTTCATTAAACGTTCGCTCATCCGCGCCCGCTCCACCCATGCCGATATACAACAATGCCCGAATCGTCGCAGCACGAGGGCCACCTTCTGCGATCTTGGCTTTTAACTCAGCAACACGCTGCTGAACAAACGCGGTCTGCTCAGCTGAAATTTGGGGCGCAGCACGAACCGGCTCTGCCGATTCGCTCAAACCCAACATCGATTGCAGCGCAGGAGAGTCATAAATGCTAATAAACAACTTCTCCATGCTGTGATCACGCCTATCTCTGTACTGATCCAGCGCAGCCACAATCCCATCCGACACAATGCCCTGCAATTTCAGCAGTGGATTATCCGCAGAAACTATTTTGCGCTGTGCGCGCACTTGCTCGGCTAATTGCGCCAATTGCGGCATGCATGGGTTGTTTTTGGAGAACAGCTGAAACTGCAATTCTGACGTATTGAGCTTTTTCATCAGCAAAGTCGTTTTATCATTCACCGATGCTCGAACCAAAGGCCGCAACCATTGACGATACAAATTGAGATTAATTTCTGAAACTTTGCGCACTGCGGCAAAACGGCGTTCGTTTTTTTCGGACGGCTGAACAATCACTTGAATGTCTGCAATGGTTCGAGGCTCAAATCGAACAATCCAATCACCCGTCACCAAATCAGGATTGGCCACATCGTCCGTTTTTGGGGTCATCACCGCTTCATACAGGCCCGGTGGTAATACATCGATCAAATCGATATTGCTCGCAAATTCATTGTGCTCTTTCTTCGCAATCCCACCTGAAACAAAAATCCCAAGATGGCCCACGCTTTCATGAATCGCATAAATAATCGTTTGCCCACAACTGAGAATCTCATCATCCGTCGCGTACAAATCATTAATCCAACCCAGCGCCTGTTGGGGCGGCGTAATATTGTCACCTTTGGAGCAAAAACAAATAATGGGTGAGCGAATATTGCGCAAATTGATTGCAGCGCCCGAGCTGGTTTTAATTTTTCCCGTAGAAAGATGATTGCCGACAAATAATTGATCAACAATACATTGGATCTCTTCGCCATTCAAATTGACATGGCCACCCCACCATTTTTCAAACTCGAGAAAACGGCCAGCCCCTTTATCGACAGTAGACCAAATATCGTAATTTTTGCCCCACAAGGTATTCGCAGGATTGAGGTTTTCAAAGTTTTTGACCAAATGGCCACCATCAAAGATGCCGTTGCCCAAGTCACTGGTCAATTCAGTGATCCAGCTGCCGCCACTGAGACCACCGGTATAGCGCATCGGATTTTCACCCTCGACACCCGCCCAATACGATAGCGGCGACCCCGGCACAATCACCGGGCCACACAACTCAGGGCGAGTTGCCGCAAGCAACATTACCGCCCAGCCCGCTTGGCAATTACCAATAATGCACGGTTTACCATCTGAGTTTGGATGCAACTCAATGATTTTTTCTAGGAACACGGCTTGCGCCAGCGTGATGTCCTCGATCGTCTGGCCCGGCATCGGGTCAGGGGTAAATCCGATAAAATAACAAGGATGGCCGGCAGCCATGGCGACGCCAAGCTCGCTATCGGCTTTAAAGCCACCAATGCCAGGACCGTGACCTGCGCGTGGGTCAACCACGACAAACGGACGGAAATCTTCGTTAATCTCAACACCTTCTGGCGGAGTCACTCGCACCAACAAGTAATTAGTCGGTCGATCAAAAGTACGCGCATCAAGAACTAACTCAGCATCAAAACTCAGCACATGTGGCACTGCTTTTTCTTTCTGAGCGTAATATTGCTCGCTACGCTGACGGAGCAAATCCCAAAATAGAATTGTACGCTGTGTCACATCGACCATATATTCACTAGGCGCCAACCACGCCGAAGTGCCAAAGGCATTTAACAGTGAATTTTTTAGCGCATTCGGTGTAGCCGGCAAATCAATTGCAGACTTAGTGCTCGTATTCGGCATGAGTGATTCTCCAGAATGGGGCGGAGTTGGATTTCTTCTAATCGCTGCGTTTATTAATTAGGCGCTCAAGCCATGATGTTGACGCCACCATCCACATAGATGGTCTGACCTGTTAAGCGATGTGCATAGGGCGTTGCAAGGTAAGCGCAGGTATATCCGACGTCCATAATGTCGACCAACTCGCCCACTGGCGCACGCTCTGCCGCTTCGTTGAGTAATTGATCAAAATCTTTGAGCCCAGAGGATGCTCTGGTTTTTAGTGGGCCAGGAGAAATAGAGTGGACGCGGATCCCTTTAGGACCCAACTCATAAGCCAAATAGCGGCAAGATGCTTCAAGTGCCGCCTTGACCGGGCCCATCACGTTATAGTTTGGCACGACTTTAGTCGCGCCGTGATAGGTCATCGCGAAAATCGTACCGCCGTCTTTCATCAAGGGAACGGCCAATTTGCTCATTCGGATCAGGGAGTGAACTGAAATATCCATGGCCATCGCAAAACCATCGGCCGAGCAGTCGAGTAAGCCGCCCTTGATATCTTCCTTTTTCGCAGAAGCAATCGAGTGCACTAGAATATCAATCTTGCCCCATTCTTTTTCGACTAGAGCAAACAACGCTTCGAGTTCACCTTCTTTTGAAACATCGAGCGGAGCAAAAATGGATGCATGCAATTCTTTAGCCAGCGGCTCAATATGCGGTTTTGCTTTGTCATTTAAGTACGTGACTGCAACATCGGCACCCACCGCACGAAATGCCTTGGCGCAGCCGTAGGCAATCGAGTCCTCATTGGCGATACCAATAACGAGTGCTTTATAACCGGCAAGGATGTTACTTGAGTTTTCAATCGTCATTTGATGTCTCCCACGTAATGAACAATGTTGGCGCGTTAATCTCGGTCAGCAGCATATAAGCAGGATACTCAAGCGACTCACCCAGCTTAAATTACACAATATTCCAAAAAAATTTCATATACATTACCACGACAAAATGAATGATG
>CAUPHX010000196.1:0-6236 GCA_963511125.1 uncultured Deefgea sp.
CATCCAGCCTTGCCCCATTGAAGGAGTTAGATGAATAAGCAGTGCAAGCCACCAGAAATGCCGAATCGCAACAAAATACGGTATCGCCGCGAGATCTAGCTCTGCCAGCGAGCGCTGTGCGAGATACGCTTGTATAAATTCAGGGCAACGTTGCTGATGTACTTTGCTGCTGCGCATTTGCCAACAGAACACAGCCAAATCATAAGCACGCCAGCCTCGCCCGCAACAATCAAAATCAAAGAAGGTAATCGACAAATCCGCATCGACGTGGGCATTTTGGCCGTGGAAATCGCCGTGGCAAAAACCAGTATCTAAAGCAGGGGCGATATGCACAATGTGTGCCTTTAATCGTGCGCCGAGATCGACTAAATACGCGGCATCCAGCGGCCTTGTCGCAAGCTGAACTTGAATCAGTTGCAGCGGGCGATCAAGCAATTCAGCTAAATCCAATTCAAATCTGGCATGCTCACTGCAAAAATTTTCGCTCTGCAGGTGCACCTGCGCCACCGCGCTCCCGTATGCTCGTACCAGCGGCACCGCATCATCGCCGTAGTGAATTTCAAGCCCTGCCGCATAATGAAATAGCGCGATGAAGCGCTCACCCTCAGGCGCTGAAATCGTCGCAACAGCTTGTCCGTCCCTGCACGGCAATGCTGTCGCCACCGATACACCACTCTGCTGCAAATGCATCATAATATCGAGTTCATACCCAATATCAGCGGCATTGCGCCAATTCAATTGGTAAACCCGCAACACATGCTGCGCGCCATCAACACGGATCAGATAACTATCATTCACCCCTCGCGCCAGCAAAATGCAGTCTTGAATAGGTGCAATATCATAATTTCGCCGCACAAAATCAGCCAAAGCAGCGGTAGATAAAATCGAATGAGTGGCAGGGATAGCTTCTGGCATTGAGGTCGCTTTAAACATGATTAATCAATGAAAACGAAACACACACGAATCGTATTCAGTGACTCTAACATCTTTCCGTAAGTGGTAGCAGCGAAACGATTTGCAAAAGATGGTCTCTACCATTCAAGCATCTTCGCTTGCCCCTGCCACTTAATGCGGTGATAATCGCCACCGCGAAGCGGGACAGACCATCGCTGCTGCCAGTGTAATGCTGGCGGGGGAGGAAAGTCCGGGCTCCATAGAGCAGAATGCTGGCTAACGGCCAGGCGGCGTGAGCCGACGGAAAGTGCAACAGAGAGCTGAACCGCCAGTGGCCCAAGTTGAACAATCGATTGAAGCGGTTGGGATTGAGTCATCGGTAAGGGTGAAAAGGTGTCCTCGTCAGAGGAGCCCCGTTCAGGGGTCGGTAAGAGCGCACCGCGGCGCTGGTAACAGTCGCTGGCAGGGTAAACCCCATTCGGAGCAAGACCAAGCAGTAGGCGTTGAAGCGGCTCGCTGAGTCTACGGGTAGGTTGCTTGAGCGCATCAGTAATGGTGCGCCTAGAGGAATGATGGTCACGGATGGCAACATCTGGACAGGACCCGGCTTATCGGCCCGCTTCGCCCCTCATTCAAATCCCTGCAAGGGGAACCCCCGATTGCTGGCATTGCGCCTGCACCATCGATAAATAAATCAACGCGGCACTCAAGCTAAATCTCAGCTCGGCGGCAGCAACTGCTTGGCTCAGCGTTTGGCCCGCGCTCTGATGTTGATGAACAAATTCCAAAATGGCTTGATTCATGACGGCATCCTATAGCTGAAAAGATGCCTTTGATTTTGCTATTCAATTTGTTAAATAGGTGGGTATTTTTACTGCCCATCAACGTCATTTTTACCTGCATATACCATGCAGGTATCTTAATGCACGCGCCGCTCAAAATAGGCTAGCGAGCGATACACCTCTTTTGAATTCACTTTGAATTGTTGTTCCGCCGCAGAGATGGCCTCTGGCAAACTCTGACCTGCATCGAGCTTTTCGGCCATAAAACGCAATATTTCGTCCGACATTTTTTCTATTCCATTGCAATAAGTACGCACAGCTTGCCTTTGAAACAGGCAAATGAATTGGTACTTTTACGACTTGGGTATTTTTACCAAGCTCGGATTATCCAAAGATTGGATTGCAATTTGATGTCGAACAGGGGGAACTAGACTTGGCGCTTATTCGCCAACGACGATGTGATTACCGTTTTCATCCATGATGGCGCGCAGCGCAACACCGTAGGCTTGAAAGCCCAGCCGCGCATCGTGATCGCGATAATCAAGGCTATCGTGTTGATGCCCGTGAAAACTCTTTTTGATATGCAGCGACTGACCCAAGCGATCCAGCGCTGAAAAACCCCATGGATGGCAGCTCGGCGCTTCGTGCGTCACCAGAACGTCGGCTTTTTCGTGCAATAGGGCTTGATAATCGACATAGAAAATACTGCTGCGTTGTTTACGCGGCAGGCCACCGCGCCATTGATTGGCTTTGCCGCAGTGCTGTAAATAATGTTCAGGGCTGGCATAAACAGGATGCGCTGGCGGCATCCAGATGTGACCGCGAAAAATACCGCCAAGGCCTGCGACGCGAACACCGGCAATTTCCACCACGCGACCGTGTAGATTCCGATCCGCCATACCCGAATCCCACAGATTGCAATAATCGCGCGTGCCATCGGTGTCGTGATTGCCGTGGATATACCAAACTTCGGTTAAATCGACAATTTCCGCCAGCACGGTCTCAAGCGGTTGCGGGGCTTGCAAATCGCCGAGCAGCACAATGGCATCCGGCCGGTGTTGTTTCACCGCCGTAATAATATGCCCAAATTGGCCGTGGACGTCCCCACAGAAAAAAATCATCGCCTGACTCGCCTGTTTGCAATGCCTATTTTGTAAGCTGAATACTTGCTGGTAATCTGCTGGACTGTAATCTATCCAGTATAAGAATCATTCACACCGCCCGTAGAGTAAAGCATTCTAGGTCGTTTGCGCTAGGCCAACATCATCAAAACGCCAACCACTTAGCAAGCAGGTTTGACGTTCCAAGGTTCGAAGCGTAGTCTACGCGACCCCTTACAGGCTCAACACTGCACCAACATGACTTATTCTGCCTGCGGCATCGACTTCGGTACTTCCAATTCAACGGCGGGTATTGTACGCCCAGACGGGGCTATTTTATTAGCCCTCGAAGACAAAAAACTGACCCTACCCTCGGCAGTCTTTTTCAATTTAGAAGAAGAACGCTGGACTTATGGCCGCGCTGCATTGGCGGAGTACTTGGAAGGTTACGAAGGTCGCTTGATGCGCTCGATGAAAAGTCTGCTCGGCAGCAGCCTGATGGATGCAGGCACCGAAATCGGCGGTCGGCATTTATCATTCAAAAATCTGATTGGTCAGCTGATTGGCGAAGTCAAAACCCGCGCCGAACAATCGGCCGGTCAACAATTTGACTCTGTCGTACTCGGCCGTCCGGTGCGCTTTGTCGATGACAACGATGCCGCCGATGCGGAAGCCGAAGCCACACTGGCCGACATCGCGCACGGTTTGGGCTTTAAAGAGGTCAGCTTTCAATTTGAACCGATTGCTGCCGCGCATGATTATGAGCAGCGCATTGAGCGTGAAGAACTCGTCCTCGTTATTGATATTGGCGGTGGTACTTCGGATTTCTCCTTGGTACGCTTATCACCACAACGACGGGGTATTGCCGACCGATCCTCTGATTTACTAGCCAGTGGCGGAGTACATATCGGGGGTACTGATTTTGATAAGCGACTCTCGCTCGCTTGCGTGATGCCTGAACTGGGGATGGGCTCGCGGCTCATCAATAATGCAGAGCTACCGAACAGTGTGTTTTTCCATCTAGCGACATGGCATACGATTAACTTTGCCTACACGCGTAAGATGTGGCGCAGCTTTCAAGATGTATCACGTGACGTGGTGGATAACGTGCGTTTCGAGCGTCTGCTGAACGTCATTCGCAGCCAAGCGGGACATCATTTAGCCATGCGCGTCGAAGAGGCCAAAATCGCCCTCTCGGATCAAAACAGCTTCGCACTGGATTTAGTCGAAGCCGAAAAAGACCTCGTCGCCCAAATCGAACGCCTCCAGTTCGAGCTGGCCATTGAACAAGAAACCGCGCGGATTTGTACTGCAGCACAAGCCACACTCACCCAAGCAGGCATCGCCGCCAGCCAAATTGACACGCTGTTTTTCACCGGCGGCTCATCCGCCGTTCCTGCCTTGCGCGCAACACTGGCCGCGCAATTTCCTGCGGCACGTGCCGTTGAGGGCGATCATTTTGGTAGTGTGGGCTGCGGTTTGGCCGTCGTCGCGCAGCAGCGTTACGGGTAATTACTGCTAGGCCATATCCAGCAATAAGTAGCACGATATACCCACGCAACATACCTAAGGCGCGCGGAGTGACTTACTAGATGCAGCCAGTCACTCCCGCCGTTTAACAGATTCCATTGGTAAATTACAAAAACCAAGGTACACTTCGCACTTGATCGCGCCCTACCAATCGGCGCGTTGCTTGCCCAAGTTCACTTCACTGATCGAACCGCGCAAGCCACCTATCCAACACACCCCCACCTGCCCTAGATTGGTGTCGCACCTTGCGACAGGCCGCAGCAGGAATAAAGAATGTCTGAACTTAATTTTGCTAGCCTCGGGCTGGCCGAACCACTTTTGCGTGCAGTTGCTGATACTGGCTACACGTCACCGACACCGATTCAAGCCCAAGCGATTCCACTGGTCATCCAAGGTGGCGATTTATTGGCCGCAGCCCAAACGGGTACCGGTAAAACGGCGGGCTTTACGCTACCGATTTTGCAACTATTACTCAACAAAGGCCCCGTCACTGCTAATGGTCGCCCGCGTGTACTGATTTTAACCCCGACGCGTGAACTCGCCGCTCAGGTCGAAGAATCAGTTAAAACTTATTCCAAATACGTCAAAATCAGCTCGATGGTGGTGTTTGGTGGCGTGAATATTCGCCCACAACAAACTCGCTTGCGCACGCCGCTGGATATTTTGGTCGCAACACCCGGCCGTTTGCTTGATCTGGTTGGCCAACGCTCAGTGGATTTGTCTGGCGTTGAAATCTTGGTGCTCGACGAAGCCGATCGTATGCTCGATATGGGTTTCATCCACGACATCAAAAAACTGATGGCGATTTTCCCGAAAGAGCGTCAAACCTTGCTGTTCTCAGCGACGTTCTCCGACGAAATCAAAGAACTCGCCGACAAACTACTGAAAAACCCAGGCTTGGTTGAAGTAGCGCGTCGCAATACGACCAATGAGTTGATTAGCCAACGCGTGCATTTAGTTGACCGCGATAAAAAATTACCGCTGTTGACACAATTGATTCAAGACGGCAATTGGCACCAAGTGCTGGTGTTTATGCGCACCAAACATGCATGTAATAAAGTCGCCGAAAAACTCAATGCGTCTGGTATTACCGCGATGGCGATTCACGGCAATAAGAGCCAAAACGCGCGAACTGCCGCTTTGGCGCAGTTTAAATCCGGCGAGTTGCAAGTTTTGGTGGCGACTGATATCGCCGCACGTGGTTTGGATATCGAAGAACTGCCGCACGTGGTGAACTTTGAATTGCCGAACGTCGCCGAAGATTATGTGCATCGGATTGGCCGTACTGGCCGCGCCGGTTGCACTGGCGAAGCGGTATCGTTGGTCTGCGTTGATGAGCTGAAATTACTGGCTGAAATCGAGCGTATTACCAAGCAAGACATTCCAAAATTCTGCTTGGAAGGTTTTGAAGCTGATTTACGCGTTAAACCAGAGCCGATCTTGCGCGGTGGTTTAGGTCGTGATCGCCCACCACGTGATCCAAACCGCAATCCACGCGCACCGCGTGGCCCAGCGGCAGCGGGCGGCGCACGTCTTAATGGCGCACGCAGCAAAGCATTGGCAGAAACGGCGGCAGCACAATCGGCAGCCAAAAGCGAAGTGCGTGCCGAGCGTCGTCCACGTGCAGAAGGAGAGACTGAAGCACGTCGCCCACGGACTGATCGTGTGGAAGGCAGCAGCGAGCAACGCCGTCCACGTACCGATGGCGACAATCGCCGTCCACGCGCGGATCGTCCAGAAGGTGTGAGTGCAGAAGCGCGTCGCCCACGTCCAGACTCACTCGGGCCTGATACTCGCCGTCCGCGTAATGATGGCGCGCCGCGCAGTAGCAATCCGCGTAATGCACCGCGCAATGATTCGGTGATGGCCGCACCAGCCGCACCGCGCCGCGAACGCATCAATTACGATGAACAGCAACCGATGAGCAACG
>CAUPHX010000197.1:0-6230 GCA_963511125.1 uncultured Deefgea sp.
AGAGGAGTTCATGTTGAAATACATGAATTTGAATGGGGTATTGTCGGCAATTTCCAAGACCCAGATAGCAATTGGTGCCAGCTTAAAGATCAAACGCCAAACTTTGTGGTCACCCATAATTAAAGCTAATGTGGTGTAAATTTTCAGAAGCTTGTGAACTCCCGCTTTGGGTCGAAAGCAGGCAAACACCGTGTACCGCGTATGGCGTGATGATTTCGTAGGGCGACAATAAGCGAAGCGCATTGCGCCGTATGAGCAAACGTAAAATTAAACACAAGCCGTCGAGATATCGGCGGTTTTGTTTTATGCGGCTGCGCCGCGTGGTTTTGGGGCGCGTTCCGCCGCGCGGGCAGGAAGGGGGATTTGCTTCTGCAAACCCCCCTTCACCCCAAAGCAGCCCCGGGCGCGCCCAGCTCCGCTGTGCCCTCGGTCAGTCGTGAGCCAAACGAAAAACTGTTTGTCTCACTCCATCGCTCGGTGCGCTTGGACGGGATTTAAAAACCATAAATCTACCATTGCGGTTCTTAGTTTCGAGCTAGTGTTGAGTTAGCATGGCTGGTTACTAATTTCATCGTTATACCGAAATTCAGCATGAAAAATAATAAAAGTGCATCGATGTATTTAACCCTAGCCATTGATTAGCAATGCTTAGATAGCAATACATCCATATTATTTCTTGATCGTTGATTGATGGTTTTTAAATCCCATGATATCAAGCCGACGAAGTCGGTGCAGATATTGGGTCGCCTTTCTTTGCTGACGTTCTGGAGCGAAAAAGAAAGCCAGAGTCGCGCGGCATGAGCGCGACTCACTTTGAAAGATCGAAAAATCTTTGATGATAACGAAGCATGAAAAAAGCGCTGAATCATCGATTTCAGCGCTTCTTATGGGTATAGCTTCAAAGCAATTGATCTCTAATTGCTACGAATTAATACTCTCTGTGGGTATCTTTCGTAGCAAGAATGAAAACAACAGCGGATTGAGCAAGATCGAGATCAATGCGCCGGCAATAATCAGTGCGTTGGCATCCCGATTCAAGAGGCCGAGTGACATTCCCATGGTGGCCAAAATAAAGGAAAACTCGCCGATTTGCGCCAGACTGGCAGCAATCGTATTGGCCGTCGCATTGTTATAACCATAAGCGCGAACAATACCCCACGCCGCTAATGATTTCCCCACCACGATCACAAACACCGTACCCAGCAAGGCCAAGGGTTGGCTGAGAATAATGCTCGGATCAAACAGCATCCCAACCGAGACAAAAAACAATACCGCAAAGGCATCGCGCAATGGTAATGATTCATCGGCGGCGCGTTGGCTAAACTCGGATTCGGCCAGCACCATCCCGGCAAAGAAAGCCCCCAAGGCAAATGACACGCCAAACAGATGTGATGCGCCATAAGCTACGCCCAAGGCGATGGCCAGCACGCCCAGACGAAATAGTTCACGACTACCGGTCCACACGGTTTTTTCCAGCACCCATGGAATCAAGCGGCGGCCAATAATCAGCATAAACGCGACAAAGGCGGCGACTTTGGCCAAGGTAATCAGCAGCAATGGACCGAGGGCGCTGCTGTCATTGCTGCCATTACCACCTAACAATCCTGCTAAAGCGGGCAGCAGCACCAAGGCCAATACCATGGCGAGGTCTTCTACAATCAACCAACCAATGGCAATTCGACCTTGCTCTGTTTGCTCAACATTGTTTTTTTGTAAGGCTTTAAGTAGTACCACCGTACTGGCAACCGATAGTGCTAAGCCAAAGACTAAACCTTGCCCCCACGGCCAGCCCATGAGGTACGCCAGCGCCATTCCCATCAAGGTGGCGATGGCAATTTGCACGATCGCGCCCGGAATGGCGATTTTTTTAACGCTGAGTAAATCTTTTATGGAGAAGTGCAGGCCAACGCCAAACATCAGCAAAATCACGCCAATTTCGGCAAGCTCGGTTGCCAGTTCCTGATTGGCCATTGGCCCCGGTGTAAACGGGCCGACGACGATCCCTGCGACTAAATAACCAATCAAGGGTGGCATTTTAAAACGGTGCGCCAGCATGCCAAATAAGTAGGCCAAGCCTAAACCCAGCACCAAGGTGGTTAAGAGGGGGGTGTCATGATGCATGAGAACTCCTTGGTTGCTGTAGTCTGAGCCGTAGTATGACAGCCGCAAGTGTCAGCTTGAAGTGCTTAATTACATCTTACGGGGATTTGGTAATTATTACCCTGGTCGCGGCGTAGATGCGCTCACTGGCGCAATGGTTTGGAATGAGCTTAAAGCTGAGCCAGCAAATGGCCAGTTTGGGCTGGCCGTATGGCTATTTATTGATGGCCGTGTCGCGTTGGTGTTGCTGCCATGTCGGTCATCGCTTGTACTTTGATGCTCACGGTGATTTTACCCGCTTTGGCAAAGGTGAGCGTCATAGGAAATTGATCGCCTTCTTTGAAGGGTTGTTTAATCCCTAGTAGCATAATGTGATAAGTGCCAGGCGCAAGTTTTACCGTTTGATTCGGGGCAAGTGCTAAACCAGCTGCTAACTGGCGCATTTTCATGACGCCATCGACCATTTGCATTTCATGGACTTCCGTTTTGGCTGCGATGTCGCTGCTGGCCGCAATCAGCTGATCGCCGCCTTTGCTGTTGAGTAGCATAAATGCACCGGCATTAACCGCTTTGGGCGGTGTGGCGCGCGCCCAAGGATGCTCAATTGTGATGTCGCCTACGGTGTAATCGTGGGCAAAAGACAGCGCGGTGCTTAGGCACAGGATTGCGCCCAATATGATTTTTTTAAACATGAATATTCCTTTCGATGAATCGAGTTTAATGCAAGGGTATATTGATCTAGGCTATGTCAAGCAAGGGGCGGCGCTTGACTCTGGGGTAGGGTATATGAGGCTGCCGGTATAAAAAGACCTTCACTTCCCACTGGTCGGAGCAGACTGGTGTGTTGTTGAACTGAAGGTAAAACGGCAGGCGCAGGGGGGAGCGCCCAATGCTTGTTGCTACTGTGAATGCAGATCGGACATTGCTTGATATGCTGCGGTGGTGCAGATGGCGCTTCAGATTTTGGCGCTGTTGGGGTGCTGATACTACTGCACAGCGTGGCTTGCACTTCACTGCTTGGCTGGCTAGCAAGTTGCGCGGCATGAATCAACGGCAATAGCCAAAACAAGCTCAGCGCAAAGAGCGCGAACCAGATTAGCTTAGATTGTCGATAGAAACGGAGCATTACGTGCGCATAGCCATGATTTTTTGCCGATTCTACGTCAAATCAAATGACTAGACCAAGCGAATTTCCCGAGTAGATGTTGCGCTGCAGTAAGCTAATCACTTACAAAATGTCATTGGTGGTGTGAATATTTACGTTATACTCGGCGCGAAATTATTTTGGATGCTTCACAGTGCCGCTTCGATTCACTCACCGTTTTGCTGCATATTGCGCGCTTTTGGCTATGATTTGCCAAATGCTGCTGCCGTTCGCGCATGCGGCGGTGATGACGCAAGAGCTGGGCTCCGCTTGGTGCGGCATAGGCCCACAGCCGATACCGCAATGGTCGGCCGAGACGCAGCAAGATGCGCCGGATGAGCAAGTTGCAAAAAAAATGATGTGCACAGTGTGTGCCACCGCTGGCGCGCATGGGCTGTTACCACCGACGGCAATCTTCGTTTTACCTTTGGCACAGGCTGATTTGGCCGCTGAATTAGTGCCGGATCACACCCAGTTTACTTTCCCTTCTTTTGCCATTCCGCCGCCACCGCGCGGTCCACCGCTGATTTCCTGATCGTTTCGCCACGTTCACGTGGCGCATTGCGGCTATGTGTTTCGCTAGCTTGATCGATTTTTGCAAAGTTCGCTTTGCGCTCAGGATTTCTTCATGTTTATTGCTATTACTCGTCCACACTGTGCGGTTCGCCCTTTGGCGCTGGCACTTTCTCTCTTGTCTTGTTCTGCCCACGCCGAAGTCTCTCAGTTGGAAGACGTTGTGGTCAGTGCCACACGCGAAGCCACGCCACTGGCGAGCGCGCCGATTTCAATCGGCAAAGTGAATCAACAGGTTTTACAAGACATTAAGCCCACCTTTATCGGCCAAGTGCTCGACCGTGTTCCTGGCGTGCATATGAGCAATTTAGGGAATGAACAGCACAATATGTCGATCCGCCAACCGATGAGTTATTCGGCGGTCTATCAATATTTGGAAGACGGTGTGCCGATTCGTCCGGTGGGGATTTTTAATCACAACGCGCTGTATGAAATTAACCTGCCCGGTGCGGATGGCATTGAAGTAGTGAAAGGCCCCGCATCAAGTTTGTACGGCAGTAATGCGGTGGGTGGCGCGGTGAATTTCACGACCGCCGCACCGCCGATGAGTCCCATGCTCACGCTGGGTGCTCAATTGAGTAATCAAGGGTATCGCCGTGTAGACCTTGCTGGTGGTGGCTTTAGTGGCGATACGGGGTTTCGCGTCTCTGCGTATCAGGCGGCAAGTCGTGATGGCTGGCAAGATCATAGTGAAATGGATAAAACCGGCCTGACGCTGCGCGGCGATCATTGGATCAATGAATCGCTGCTTTGGAAATCGACGCTGACGTATTCCAAGCTCGATACCGATATGCCAGGCAGCTTAAATCCAACCGATTTCAATACTCGTCCCGAATTTTCATACAACACCTTTACCTATCGTGAAGTGGATGCATTGCGTGTGGCGACTGGCCTTGAAGGGGAGTTGAATGCGGGCGGAAAAACCAACGCAACAGTCTATTTCCGTGATAACACCACCAATCAACTACCGAGTTTTTGGATATTTAACACCGGTTCTAAAACCGCAACGGGTCGTACCTCCGAGAATAGTTTTACCTCCTTAGGCGCAACGGCGTTTCACCGCCAGCAATGGGATGGATTAAAACTGACGGTGGGGGGCTTGATTGAGGCCAGCCCACAAGACGCGCGTGAACAAAACTTATCCATTGTTCGTGATCCAATCAGCGGCAAATATACCTCGTACACCCCAGGAACGATCCGCCGAGATTACAGCGTGGACTTGGGCAATCAAGCACTGTATGGCGAAGCCAGTGTCGTATTGGGTGGCGGCTGGGGCTTGAATGCAGGCCTGCGTTATGACCGCGTGGTGTATGACTTTAGCAATCATTTGCGTGCATCGCCCACAACCGGCGGCGTGTCGCAAACGCAGTCTTTCGCGCAAACCTCACCCAAAGTGGGGGCGACTTGGCAAGCCGCGCCAGATTTATTTTTCTACAGTGGCTACAGCGTCGGCTTTACGCCGCCCGAAGTGGGTTCGCTGTTTTCTAGCGCCATTACGCCGAATTTAAAAGCGGCGACCTTCGATCAATTTGAGTTGGGTTTGCGTAGTCAGCCGCTGGCGAGTTTGAAGTTGGATGCATCGATTTATCGCTTGAATGGCGAAGATGAACTGGTGAATTACACCCTTGCGCCAGGTAAATCCGAGCCACGCAATGCGGGGAAAACGCGGCATGAAGGGCTTGAATTGGGGCTCAATTGGGCGGCCAATGCGGCGTGGAGTTTTAACTTTGCTGGGCAATATGCACGGCATACTTATCAAGCATACCAACCTTCCGCGATTTTGAATTTTGCGGGCAATGACATTCCAGCCGCGCCGCGTTGGCAAGGCCAGATGGAAATTGTGTATCGTCCGATTAATGAGCTGCGCTTAGGTTTAGAAACGGCTTATTTGGGTAAGTATTGGATGGATGAAAGCAATCAGGTTGAGTATGGTGGCCATACCCTCATCAATCTGCGCGCGCAATATCAGTTAAAACAATTAACGCTGTGGGCGAGTGTGAGCAATTTGTTTGACGAGCATTATGCCGAAGTATCGGCGTCGAGTTACAAAGGGCAGGGCGTTCGCAATCCCAATGCACAAGACACTTATACCCCAGGCGCGCCGCGTACCTTTTTGGTCGGTGCAACGTGGGCCTTTGGTGATGGTCGTCGTGATGGGAAAGGGACAGCACAATGAAGCGTGAAGAATTAACAACTCAATCCACAAAAAGAACTCGCTTGGGTATTTTAATGCGCTGGCACCATGCTTTGGCATGGGTGGCAGGGGCTGCAGTGCTGCTATGGGGTTTGAGTGGCGTGATGCATCCAATTATGTCGGCGACTTCGTTGTCATGCCGCACTAAATCAATCCCTTCTTTGACCATATCTTCGCGCATTTCGTCGTCCGAACCGCTCATGATCGCCATAAACATAA
>CAUPHX010000198.1:0-6226 GCA_963511125.1 uncultured Deefgea sp.
ATTAGCCACCAACGCGCTGTGGAAGCGGCTGGGGCTGGATTTATCTTAGTGGCGAACCAGGCTGAATGGTTCTCAAGAAAACAACTACAGGTTGCAATTTCAATAGCAATTGAGCAAACAACTGAACTTGTGCGTAATGATGAGGCTGAGCGTTACAAGCCCGTACTGGCACGCGTTGAGGCCGCTAGCACAGCTGTGTTCATTGCAGACAGGGCCATTAATGTAAGTCAGCTCTTGAGTTCTGCTGAATCGGAACTGCAATCATTTAAAAAATATGTGGCAACAGTAAGAAAAGAGATTCCCAATTTGGATGAGTTGTTAGCAAAAAACACTGGTGTTTGCCTCGGCCAAAAAAATAGCGAACATGAGTCATTTAATGGCGGCGAGTTTGTAAATAATTCAGTGTAGATGTCGATGGAAGTGCCTGTAATTCTTGAGGGGTACTACAGAAAGGCCGCTAACCATCAGGTGGCGGCCTTAATCATTTCAGGTTAACGCTCAAGCAGTTTGGCCATAGTCGCCGGCCGTCTAGCTTTGGAACTCACCGCTAGAAGACTGCCAGCATCGCCTCGATGGCGCGCACGACGCCATTCTCAGTGTTCGCGTCGGCGATGTACCTGGCGCGTGCGCGCAATTTTGGGTGCGCGTTGGCCATCGCGTACGAGTGCTCGGCGCCGTCCAGCATTTCGAGATCGTTCAGGTAGTCGCCAAAGGCTGCGGTTTCGCTACGGCCGACCGAAAGTGCGTTCTGCAGCGTGAGCAGTCCCATACCCTTGTTGACGCCGGCTGCCATAATGTCGAGCCAGTTACTGCCCGATACGACGACCTGCAGTGAATCCGCAAACTGCCGCATATGCGGGTAGATGTTGTGCTCAGACGATTCGAAGTCGTAGATCGCGACTTTCAGGATTTCGTCGTTGATAGCGTCGAAGCTCTCAACGAGTTCGAGACTCAGGTAGTAGGGGACTACCTGCTCGACGAAAGCCACATCATGGCGCACGATGTAGGCGGCACGTTTGCCGCACAGCACGATGCCGAAATTGGCATCTTGCCGTTGAAGCGCGACCGTGGCTGCCAAGATGCTTCGCACTGACGACGCATCGAGACAGATTGAATAGAGCTCTTTTCCATCCAGTACGACATACGAACCGTTTTCTGCAATTACTGGAATGCCACTGCAGATCGGCGCGAACTGCTCGCGGATCGTATGGTACTGGCGGCCACTGGCGGGGCAGAACACTACACCGCGTGCTTGCAGGCGCTTGACGAGTTCAGGGAGTTCGGCCGGTAACCGCTTTGCTTCGTCGAGCAAGGTACCGTCTAGGTCACAGACAATCAGGCGTACGACTTGCATCATTTAATTCCTTAGGTCGTTGCGTCGCTTATGCGCCGCCTACAAAGAGCAAAAATACCAGAGGGAAGCCTTGTTCGGCTAGCGTCGTTTTTAGTGGTTGTAGTGGCACACTAGTTTGGGTCAATGACAAAGTGATTTTGACCGACCGCTAAGGCCGAACAGCTCTGGCATACATTCGAAAATAATTAGGCCGCAATCCAATGGTTAGCGGCCTTTCGTTTTTACGCCCTGGCATCGGCAGATCAGCCAGAGCTGACCTTTGCGGCTACACGCTTAAATTTCTCTCAAAGTTAATGATATTGGCATCCGGCTTAAGTGAATACAACTGCGCAAAGCGTCCACCTGATGTGGTTTTTTCATTACTGACCTCAAATATCTCTGAAGCTTCAATTCGCCGCATTAGGCTTTTACGCTGAATCGGCTTTTCAATAATGGCCTCGATTACCGCCATCAATTGCCCAATCGTAAACTGCTGCGGCAGACAAAAAACTGGAATCATTGAGTAGAGCGTTTTTTGTTGTAATCGTTGCCGTGCAAGCTCGATGATCTGCAGATGATCAAACGCTATCGCTAACTCGGTCAGTTCACTAACTGGTATCCAGCAGGCCATTTCTACGGTTTCAATATGAGAGGCTACGGCCTGATATGCGACGAGAGCATAATAGGCTAGCGTGACACTAAACCCGCGTGGGTCTCGCTCTAGACCTGAAAAAACCTGCAATTGCTCCAAGTAGTTTGGTGCGGATCCTGTTTTGGCAGCCAATTTCCGACGGGCTGTCATGTCTGTGTTTTGGTCAAGGTCGATATCAATAAATCCGCCAGGTAAGCCCCATGCTCCGCGATAAGGAGCCTCCGCACGTTTCACCATGAGCACTTTAAGCACATTGTCTTGGACGGTAAACAACACACTATCAACGGTGAATAGGGGTTTTTTGATGAAGTCTGTGCTTTTCATTTGTGCTCTCTACTTTACGTCTCTAGGACATTATTTTTATAACATAAAAAGCACAGCAAAGAGAAATGTGCGTATTTAAATTTGACATAGTGTCCTAGTGACACTATATTTGCGTTGTGGTTTGGAACAGAAGATGCAAATCACACGCAGAAGCATAGTCAAGCTACTTGGAATCACTTACGCTCTGGTTACTTTCAAAAAGGTCGAGTTATGACAAGCTCCAGTACAGTAATTAGCCGCTATTCCTTACCAAAGGCACAGCAAGAAGATGGCGTGTTGAAGCTATTTCAATTTGGTAGTGGTGAAAATCATGTCCAGATTGCGACCCCCAATAGCGCGCACGTTGAAATTTTGTTTCGCTACCAAGGTGATCAATCAATGATGCAGCTTTTGCTGCTAACTGATGCACTACGTCGTCAAGGTGCAACAGAAATTGATTTATTGATTCCATATTTTCCTGGTGCACGCCAAGACCGCGTCTGCAATCCCGGAGAAGCGCTCTCTGCCAAGGTTTATGCCGATTTAATCAATCAGCAGCAGTACAGCAAAGTTTGCCTGTTTGATCCACACAGCGATGTCATCGTGGCATTAATCAATCAGGTTCAGGTCGTTAAAAATCATCATTTTTTGAAAGACGTACTCAACGAGACTGGCCAAGAAGTCGTTTTGATTTCACCTGACGCGGGCTCAAATAAAAAGATTTTTGAGTTATCGAGTCAGCTTGGCGGACTGCCTGTCGTACGAGCGGACAAAATTCGTGATGTTCGCAATGGCGCGATCATTGGTACTGAAGTATTCAGTGATGACTTAAGCGGCAAAACAGCCCTGATTGTCGATGATATTTGTGCTGGCGGCAGAACGTTTATTGAATTGGCCAAAAAACTCAAAGCCAAAGGCTGTAAAAAAATTATTCTCGCTGTTTCTCACTATGAGGGTAGCGCTGATGTGGCCAAGTTAGCTGACAGTGGCATTGATGCGGTGTACACAACCAGCAGTTTGCAAGACTGGCCAGCGACTGAATTTCTAAATGTAAAAAATATTTGGCGCTATATGCCAACACAAGGAGAGTCAAAATGAACTTGAATCCCGCCACTGCCATTGATGGCTATAAAGTCGATCACCGCCGTCAGTATCCAGATAACACTGAAGTGATCTTTAGTAATCTGACCGCACGAAACACTCGTCGTGACTATACCGATCAGATGGTGTTTTTTGGGCTGCAATACTTCGTCAAAAGCTTCTTGATTAAAAATTGGAATGAAGACTTTTTCCAGCAACCCAAAGACGAAGTGATTCGCCGATTTTCACGTCGTATTAATAATTACCTTGGGCCAAATAACGTAGGCACCCAGCACATTGCTGATTTGCACGATCTGGGTTATTTACCGATCAAAATCATGGCATTGCCAGAAGGTTCGGTTTATTCATTGAAAGTGCCTTGTCTAATTATTTTTAATACTGACGAGCGTTTTTTCTGGCTGACCAATTATCTGGAAACGATTTTATCGACCAATGTCTGGGGTATGTGTACCAGCGCCACAACTGCAAATGAATACAAAAAGATACTTACTCAATTCGCGCTAGAAACGGATGGCAGTACCGATTTTGTGAATTGGCAAGGTCACGATTTCAGTTTCCGTGGCATGTATGGCGCTGAAGCGGCTGCCATGAGTGGCGCAGCGCATTTGTTGAGCTTTACCGGCACCGATACCATTCCAGCGATTGATTTTCTGGAAGACTATTACAACGCCAATAGCGATCTTGAACTGGTTGGCGGCAGTGTAGCCGCTACAGAACATTCGGTCATGTGCGCTGGCGGTATGGACAATGAGTTGGAAACCTTCCGCCGTCTGATCCAAGATATTTATCCAGCTGGCATTGTGAGTATCGTGTCGGACTCTTGGGATTTCTGGCAAGTCATGACCGACTTTACCGTTAAGCTCAAAGCGCAAATCTTAGCGCGTGACGGCAAAGTGGTGTTCCGTCCAGATACTGGCTGCCCAGTTAAAATGATTTGTGGTGATGCCGATGCTCTAGAAGGTTCCCCAGAACATAAAGGCGCGATTGAATGCTTATGGGATGTATTTGGCGGCACCTTCAGTACCACAGGCTATAAATTACTCGATTCGCATGTCGGGTTGATTTATGGTGATTCGATCACTATCGAGCGTGCTAGAGCGATTTGTGAAGGCTTAAAAGCCAAAGGCTTTGCCTCGACGAATGTGGTGTTCGGTATCGGTAGCTACACCTATCAGTTCGTAACACGGGATACCGATGGCTTTGCCGTTAAAGCAACATTTGCCAAAATTGCGGGTGAAGATCGTGAAATTTTCAAAGCCCCCAAAACAGGGGATGGCACGAAAAATTCAGCAAAAGGCTTAGTTGCTGTGTTCAAGGATGAAAATGGCGAGTTTTACTTAAAAGACCAAGCAAGTTGGGATGAGGTAAACAATTGCGAGTTTATCGAAGTGTTTCAAGATGGGAAATTGTTGAACGATGCTAGTCTTGCGGAAATCAGAGCTAGATTAGCTGCGACGCTCTAAGAACTAGACAACGCCAACTTGAAATACTGAGTTGGCGTTTGTATTTGCTAAGAAATTGAATGTCAGCTAAGGCCGAGGTGTCGATGCCGAAGCTGCAAAACCGAAAGGCCGCAATTCATCAGGTAGCGGTCTTTCATTTTTCCTCATGATTGATTACCATAACAGCTGGGTTGACTGGACGCCCAACTCGCGAAAGTGCAAGCACCAGTGAAATTCCGCAAGCCTTCTGCTTGCATACCCTCCGTGACCCTTGGCGAGAATGGTCACTTTGCTTTGGAGCTGGTATGCCGCTTTCTGTACGTACGTCCCCCGAATCTTCCTCTGTACAATTATTTTTGCGCCAAGCGCGCCGTTTTCAACGTGCGGTCGAATCCGATTCACCATCTGCTGCCCTGCCCATTTTGCGCCGCCTGATTAAGGCGGGAGCCATTGGCGAAACCTCACTCACTCAGCTGTTTCACACGCGCCAACAATTACAGCGCAAGCATTTTTTACGCATGTTGGCGCTGGAAACTGGCTTTAGCAGTTGGGAAACATTTCGCCCCATACTGGCACAAATGAGCGCCGCCGATTTGGCCACACTTCAATTCCTTGATACGGGTGCCGCACAACTCAAACTGTGGTTTGCCGATGCTCAATCCGCCCAAACCTATGTCGCCGAACAAGGTGGTCGCGTCATTGCGATCGGCCAACAAGCGGTTGTGATGACGGACTAAACCGCTTCGCACGCGATCTTGGCGCATCGGTGCGCCACCCTATTTCCTGTGAGACTAAAACCATGGCCTTCCATTTCGTATATGGCCCGCAAGGTGCGGGCAAATCGACCTATTCACAGCAACTCGCGCAAGCACAGCGCGGGCTGTATTTTTCAATTGATGCATGGATGCAAACGCTCTATGGCGCAGATTTGACGCAACCTTTGGATATCACGTGGATTATGGCGCGAGTACGGCGCTGCGAAAGCCAAATCTGGTCAATGGCCCGCCGACACGCACAACTCGGCGGCACGGCCATTCTGGACTTGGGCTTGATGAAACAAGCCAATCGGCAACATTTTCAAGCGCTTGCTGAGGAAGAAGGCTTGACCGTGCAATGGCACTTTGTCGATGCGCCACTCACAATACGTAGGCAGCGCGTACTAGAACGCAATACCCATCAGGGTGACACCTTTTCTTTTGAAGTCACACCGATCATGTTTGATTTTATGGAGGGTCAATTCGAAAGGCCCAACGGGATCGAATTGGCTAGAGCTAATCAAATAGATAATTTAAGTTAAGTAGTAACGAACAACGGCTTTGACTTATTCTGCGATAATTGTCACCCCAAACACCAAAATATTGACGGCATGAATGAAATTTAGCGTTTTTCTCGACG
>CAUPHX010000199.1:0-6224 GCA_963511125.1 uncultured Deefgea sp.
ACTGTAGAAGCTTTAGAAGCTACAGCAGATGCTTTTTTAGATTGTGCTTGTTGTACTGTAGAAGCTTTAGAAGCTACAGCAGATGCTTTTTTAGATTGTGCTTTTTGAGCAGCAGAAGCTTTAGAAGCTACAGCAGATGCTTTTTTAGATTGTGCTTTTTGCACTGTAGAAGCTTTAGAAGCAGTTACAGCAGAAGCTTTTTTCGCTTGTTTTTCAACTTTTACAGTTTTAACTGCAGAAGCGCTAGAAGCAGGAGCAGTTGCAGCAACGGCAACAGTAGAAGCCAATACAGCAGCAGCAACGAGTGCAAGGATTTTGTTCATTTTGATTGTCTCTTAAATTAGGTGGGCCGTTTAGATCACGGCTTTAACGGAGCGGATTATGCAGCCGACCAACATAAGAAACGAGAAGACCTTGGTTGCGTCTTGTAACTGAAAGTACGTAGTTAAATTACGGCGACAACATTTTTTACCGCCGGCGAATTAACTCAAGCTGCGCAAAGGGGTTGGCCACAGTAGAATAATCCGTGCACCGCCCTGCGGTGAAGTATCAATCACCACGCTGCCACCATGCCCGCGCGCAATCATTGCCACAATCGCCAAACCCAAACCAAAACCGCCAGTGGCTTTATTGCGGCTGCCTTCCATCCGTGTAAACGGTTGCAATAATCGACTGCGCTGCTCTTGCGGAATACCTTCGCCATTATCATCAATCACCAACTGCGCCTGACCGTCGTTCCAGCTCAAAGTCATCGTAATCGTATCGCCACCATAGCGCCGCGCATTACTTAATATATTGCTCACCGCGCGACCCAAGTAATAGCTATCAATTTCCATATAAGGATCGCTTAAATCGACATGGCTAATCAACTCAGGGGCTTTGCCATCCAAACTAAATTCACCGGCCAATTTATTGAGCCATGGCATCATCGCTTGCGGTTGAATATTCATCTGCATTTGTGGGCTATCCAGGCTAGACATCGTCAGCCACTCTTCGATCAGCTCATCAATTTGCCCCAAATCACGCTCAATGGCCGCAACTTGCGCCGCACTATCCGCGCCCGATTTAATCGCCTCCAAGCGGTAACGCATCCGCGCCAATGGCGTACGCAAATCATGCGACACCGCATCAATCATCGCGCGGCGTGATGCGGTCAGTTCTTCCACATCATGCGCCATCCCATTAAAGGTCACTCCCAAGGAAGCTAAGGCCGATCTTTCATCCAAAGTGACCCGCGCCGCAAAGTCCCCCTGCCCCACGCGACGGCTTTGCTGAATAATTTGCAGTAGATCACGCCAAAAAGGACGCAACCACAACCAAGTCGGCAAACCCAGCGCCGCGCCCATCATCAAGAGCGCCAAAAAATCCAGCCAAGATACATTATCTAAATCAGTCAAAAACGGAATCGGCCCCAACACCACCATCTGGTCAGTACGATGAATCCGGTGAATGTATAAACCTTTATCCAGCAACAGAATAATGTCGCCTTTTTCGAGCGATTTTTGATTCTCTTCGGTTAAAGAATACTCACCCATTTTTTCGATCTGCACCGGCACTGGCAACTTGCCGCGTAAACGCGATGCTTCGTCATGCCAGAGCGACGGCGGCAAATCACCGAGTTCTTCCTCGATAATCGACACGGTGGATTTGAAAATGTCAGTCAAATAACGCTGATTGGTGCGCTCGATCAGCTGCTTATAAATACCGCCAATCAGCAAAGACGTCACCAAGAAGCACGCGACAACCGTTAAATAAAATCGCAAAAAGACTTGGCGCATGAAAAACCCGTAAAGCGATCGAAAAGAAAACGCGAATCTATAGACTGTGCCGCGATGTTTCAGTTCGAGCTTTTAAACCCGTGAAAACGAACACCGAACACGAAGAGAGACAAACCGTTTTATCGTTTGGCTCACGCCACGTGAGGGGACGGCGGAGCCGGGTTCGTCCCGGGTCGCCTTTCTTTGGCTTACTTTTCTTTGGCGACGCAAAGAAAAGTAAGTGCCACGCGGCATGAGCGCAAAATTGTACTTAAATGTTGCTACAGCTGCTTAAGGAAAAATAACTAGGTATAAGCCTACTCATCTTGCCAAATATCGCTTGCAAACAAATACCCCTTATTACGGATGGTTTTGATTTTGCGGGGATCAATGGGATCATCGTCGAGCTTTTTGCGTAGCCGCGAAATCGCCACGTCCATACTGCGATCAAGACCATCGTATTCAATGCCGCGCAGTTTTTTCAACAAGTGATCACGGCTCAAAATTTCGCCGGCGTGACTGGCCAATTCCCACAGCAAATCAAAGTCGCTGCTCGACAAACCCATTTGCTCACCGCGATACACCGCGCTACGATTTCTGGCATCAATTTGTAACTTGCCAAAATTCAGCCGTGATTGATCTTGCACTGGAACAGCGGCGAGCAGACTACCGCTGCCTGCGTGACGCAAATGCGAGCGAATCCGCGCCAACAGCACCGATGGCGGCGTAGTTTTGACTACGTAATCAGTCGCTCCGATTTCAAAACCCAAAATCTGATTCATATCGCTATTAAGCGAGGTCAGTAAAATAATCGGCCCAGTATAAAACTCGCGCAACTCACGGCAAATCGTCAGGCCGTCTTTACCCGGCAACATAATATCGAGCAGCACCAGCTCGGGCGGATTGGCTTTGACGCTGTCATTCACGCCCAAGCCATCGCCCAAAACTTCCACCGTAAACTCAAACGAGCGCAAAAAACCGCCAATCAACTCGGCCAGTTCGGCATCGTCTTCCACAAATAAAACTCGGGTGCTCATTGCTCTATCCTTATCTTGCCGCAAAAAATCCAACGCTTTGCACTATAAACAGCTGTTTCTACTCAGGCCCAATTCAAACAGTAAACCAGACGTATTTCAACGTAATCATTACTGAACAATGACGCCAAACAAATACCCACAAAGATTGCTGATCATTTCAAACTAGGCAAAACCACTTCCATCGCTATTTTCACGTCACTCAAATTAGTGCAGCTCTGCTCAAATCGATAACGCGCAATCTGCTCATTGCAGCGCACATCCAGCCCAGCCAAATCAACGCCAACAATCTCCAGCGATGTTTGAGCTAATTCGGTCAATAATTTGGCTTCATCAGCCAAACTCAAGTTTGGCGCGCTCTCCCATTCTTCACCTTCCAGCCAGCCCATTTTGCCAAAGCCAGCGATATACGTGCACGGCGCGGCCAGAGCCGCCAAATGGCAAAGTCATTCATGGCCAAATACGAAGCTAATTCTGGATTTTGCCGCGTCAAGCGCGCCAAAAGCAAGGGCTCACTCTCAACGCGCTGCAAATCGCCCAAGATCGTCAAGCGCGCGCCCGACAAAGTCGCCGTCGCATCATGCACCAGAAAACTAACCTTTTCATCCCGCAACACATTTTGCGTATGCTCGGCCAAACGACTCATCACCAACAACACCCGCCCCGCCTCATCGCAGACATAGGGCAAAAAAGAAGCGTGCGGATAGCCGGGCAACACCGTAGATTGGGTCGCCAAGGTGCCGTGACGGGTTTGGCGGAGTAGCTCGAGGGCATCAGGGAATAATACAGAGGACATTCCAATCTCTTATTGAAATTAATCAGCTTCGCTTGGCAAAAACCCAAGCCAGCCATTGTGTCAATGAACGCCTATCTTTGTAGATAAATGAATAGGCCATCAGTAAGGGCGCACTAAATTTTAAATACTTGGGATCCGCCTGATCAGAGAGAACGCTGAAATACAGCATCAAGATCGGCGATACGCCCAAAATGATGGCGCTAGTCACAATCAAAACCTGACTGTGCCGTTTTGCAGCCTCTGCATAATATTTATCGGCATAACCATTTGCAGTTTGCATGCAATATACACAAATCGTCCATGCAATAGAGTAAGTTGAAAACAACACATTTCCAGTTAAAACACACCCCAGCGAAATAACACCAAACACCAGCGTCGAGACAAAGCGAATCACTCGACTAGATGTCGTCATAGAACCACTCACAAAGGAAAGATCATTTTCTTTCTTAGTCAGCAGCGCTGGAATCGCAATGATTGCGATTGGAATCAGAAAAAACATACAAAAGATCAACAGACCAATCCACATAAATGAATCTCATCCAATAATAAAAACTACTTCAACCCCGCCCCACGCACTTCAAACTTCACGCTGGCCAATACTTTCCCCGCTGCGTCGCGCATTTCCAGTCGATACCGACCGGGCCACGGGAACCACGACATACTTTCGCCGTGGCCGAGGCGTTTTTTATTCAGCCACCAAATCGGCTGCTTAATCCCAGTAGAGTGAAACACGATGCGCTGATTATTCGGTGGAATGTCGGGATCGAGCGCGTAGATTGCGCCATCAATCGGCGCGGTAATCGCAATCGGTTGCGCATGACTCGCGGCGTAAATTTGATCACGCCCGGAGCCTGCCAAAAACAGCTCCCGGCGCGGGGCTTCTAGATTTTTTTCAAATTGGACATTGCGCGCCTCAACGCCCGCAATCATCGGCGGCGCTTTGGATGGCATACGTTCGTGCAGGCGATTCATCACCGCTTGCCAGACTGGCGCAGCACCGTGCATGCCCGACACGTCCCACATCGGCGCGCCGCTCGCGTTTCCCACCCACACACCAACGGTGTATTTTCGGCTAAAACCGATCGTCCAGTTATCCCGCATGTCTTTACTGGTGCCGGTTTTCACCGCGCTCCAATAACGCGTCGCGAGCACGTTTTCCAAGCCAAACGTCGTCGCGCGCGCATTACGATCCGACAATATATCGCCAATAATAAAGCTACTCGCCTTATCGATGACCTGCTTGGTATTGCCTGCTGGCGCATTATGAATATTGCGTACAGCGCTATACACCCCTAAATTTGCCAACACTCGATAAGCGTTCGTTAATTCCAGTAAGCGAACATCCGCGCCGCCGAGCGCCAAACTGAAACCATAATAATCACCGTCTTGGTTCAGACTACTCAGCCCCAGCGCATGCAATTGATCGCGAAACGCGCGCGGTGTGACCATTTGAATCGTTCGAACTGCGGGAATATTTAAGGACGAGCCCAATGCGGTACGCACTGAAATGGGCCCTTTATAGCTGCTATCGTAATTTTGCGGATTGTAGAGCCCCGCGCCCGTATTGAGATTGAGCGGACTATCGTCGAGCAAGGATGCAGCCGTCAGCCACTTCCCCGCAATCGCCTGTTGATACAAAAACGGCTTCAACGTCGAGCCGGCCTGCCGCAAAGCCAGCACGCCATCCACCTCGCCCGCGCGCGACCAGTCGCCACTTGAACCGACCCATGCCAGCACATCGCCGCTGGCATTATCCAGCACCAGCAGCGCGCCATCTTCGACATTGCGATTAGTCAGCTCACCCACCGTGCGGCGTAATACTTGTGTGGCGAAACGCTGCAAATCGACATCAAGTGTCGTTCTGATCTGGCTACCTGCCGCTTGCGGCGATTGCGCCAATAATTGCCGCGAAAAATGCGGCGCAAGCTGTTCGTTGGCAGAATAGCGTGGCGAAGTTTGCGACAGCGCGACAGCGGTTTCACCCGCCAAACCACGGCAATCGCCCGCCTTCATCGCGGTCACAATCCCACAAGCGCGCTCTGCGACTTTGGCCACGGGCGCATTCGGTGCGCGCAGCAACGCCACGGCAATCGCCGATTCACGGGCATCTAGTCCGCTAGGGGCTTTGCCAAACAACGTTGCCGCTAAGGCAGAAAGACCAACGATTTCGCCGCGAAAACTGACTAGATTCAGATAACTTTCTAAAATTTGTGGCTTCGTCCAGCTACGCTCTAGCCAAGTCGCCGACACCGTTTGCCCTGCTTTTTGCCATACCGAGCGCCCTGCATTACCACGGCGTAAATCTTCATCGAGCAGACCAACCAACTGCATCGTCAATGTCGATGCGCCACGCGTTTTGCTACTAACCGCATTACCCCAGCCCGCCGCCACCACCGCAGACCAATCCACACCGCTGTGTTGATAAAAGCGCTTATCTTCGGAAATCAGCAAGGCTTGGCGAAATGCAGGCGAGACTTGATTGAGCGTCACCCAATCGAGTTTTCGCACCGTTTTATCGACACGAACCCGCTGCAATGGCGTGCCATTACGGTCGAGCAAAAGCACATCGGAAGAGCGCCACACAGCGTTGACTTCAGTAAATGTCGGCAGTGCAAATGTAGGGGCCGAAAGAATCAG
>CAUPHX010000200.1:0-6218 GCA_963511125.1 uncultured Deefgea sp.
CGGAGATTGACCCGAGCGTGTCACAAAATGATTTCGAAGAAGCCCAGACGTCGATTGACGCACTACAAGCACAAAAAACTATTAAACAATTGGCGCTCGATGATGCCAAGCAAGAATTAGCGCGGCAGAAAACGATGATGGAAGGCGACGCGACGCCACGCAAAGAGCTGGAGTCGGCGAGCAATGCGGTCAAAATGCGTGAGGCAGAAATTCGTCAATTATCCGCTCAGTCACGCCAAGCCGAAATCAAACTCGCCACCGCTAAAACCAACCTCAGTTTCACTCGAATTTTGGCGCCGATGGCTGGCGTTGTCGCATCGATTGCGGTGAAGGAAGGTCAGACGGTGAACGCGATTCAATCCGCGCCGACGATTTTGACCTTGGCCGACATGGATACAATGAAGGTGCAGGCGCAAGTGGCCGAGGCCGATGTGGTGCGCCTCAACACGGGAACGCCACTGTATTTTTCAGTCCTTGGCGCGCCAGAAACCCGCATTAATGCCGTCGTTGCCGGTGTTGAACCGACGCCAGAAGCAATAAACAATGCCATTTTCTACAATACGCATTTCTTTGTGCCAAATCCCAAAGGTTTGCTGCGCTTACAAATGACTGCGCAAGTGACGTTCATTTTGGCCGAGGCGCGCAATGTGCTCACCATCCCGATTGGCGCAATCGGTAAAAAGGTGAAAGGCAATCAGGTGCTGGTGACGGTTATCGATGCCTCAGGACAATTGCTTGAACGTACGGTTGAACTTGGCCTACGCGGCAATATCGTTGCCGAAGTTAAATCTGGCTTAAAAGAAGGCGAAAAAGTCGTGATTGGTGGCGCTAGCCCAGCGCTTGATGGCCCGGCCACTAAAGGAAAGTCAGGCAAAGAGTCAACTAAAGCATGAGTATCCCCATTATTGAACTATCAGGGATAGGGCGAACCTTTCCAGCAGGCGACCAGCAGATTCGAATTCTAGATACGATTAATGTCACCATCGCCGCGGGCGAGATGGTCGCAATTATCGGCCAATCCGGCTCGGGCAAATCAACCCTGATGAATATTCTTGGCGGTCTTGATAGCCCAACGGATGGCTCGTATCGATTTAATGGTCGTGAAGTGGGCGAGCTGAATGCCGATGAGCTTGCTGCACTGCGTCGCGACCATTTTGGCTTTATCTTCCAGCGTTACCATTTGCTCGGCGCAATGAGCGCAGCTGAAAATGTCGCCATGCCCGCGATTTATGCTGGCACACCCGCGGCCGAGCGGCAAAAACGAGCTGCGATGCTACTGGGGCGCTTGGGATTATCTGATCGCTTGCAATATCATCCTCGCCAACTGTCCGGCGGCCAACAGCAGCGCGTGTCGATTGCTCGCGCATTGATGAATGGCGGCGAAGTTATTTTGGCCGACGAGCCAACCGGCGCGCTTGATTCACGCAGTGGCGCGGACGTATTACAAATTCTTAAAGAATTACACGAGCAAGGCCATACGGTCATTTTGGTCACGCATGATGCCAAAGTCGCTGCGCAAGCCGACCGGATTATCGAAATTAGCGACGGCCAGATTGTGTCCGATGCCTGCAATCTGGCGCGCGACGAAAAGCAGCTCCCTAGCGATCCACCCGCACCACCACCTCACCCTGCGACATCACAAGCCTTGGTCGGCCGTTGGCGCGAAGCCTTTGCCATGGCATTTCGGGCCCTACTCGCCAATCGCATGCGCAGCTTGCTGACCATGCTCGGGATTATTATTGGTATCGCTTCGGTGGTTTCAATTGGCGCCTTGGGCGATGGGATGGAGCAGTCGGTACTGAAAAACTTCTCCAGCATGGGCGTAAATAATTTAGATATCTTGCCCGGCACCGGATTGGCCGACGATAAAGCACAGAGCGTGACCTCGCTACGTGAATCAGATCTGGCTTTGATCGCCAGCGAACCTTATGTGCAGGCCGTTACGCCAATTACTCAACGTGGTATGCGCTCCCGATATAAGAATATCGACGCCGCCACGATGATACAGGGAGTATCGCCGGCATTTTTTGCTTTGCGCAGCCAAGCAATGCAATATGGCGTGGCATTTAGTGAGGACGATGTGCGCCGCCAAGCTCAGGTTGCCGTCATTAGCGAAGACACCCGCACAACTTTATTTGGCGATGAAACTGGCATCGGCGAAGTGATTCTACTCGGCAATATGCCGGTGCAAGTGATCGGCGTGGCCGAGAAGAAATCGGGTGGTTTTGGCGGTGATAGCTTGGATGTATGGGTACCCTACACCACGGCAGCTAGCCGCATGTTTGGCCAACAGCACTTCAACCGAATTACCGTGCAACTCAAAGCGGATGTGCCTATCGAGGCCGCCGAGCAAGCATTGCTGGCGCGCATGGAACAATGGCACGGTAAAAAAGACATTTACTCTCGTAATATGCAAGACATGCTGAAATCCTTCCAAAGCACAGCGACCAGCATCAAGATGTTTTTAATGCTAATTGGTGTGATTTCTTTACTGGTTGGTGGCATTGGCGTGATGAATATCATGTTGGTCTCCGTAACCGAACGCACGCACGAAATCGGCATTCGTATGGCCGTCGGCGCACGGCAATCGGACATACGGATTCAATTTTTAATTGAATCTATCGTGGTGTGCTTGCTGGGTGGCGCAATCGGGATTTCTTTGTCGGCTTTGCTCGGATGGGTAATCAACACCTTGCTAACAGACTTTCAGATGATTTTTTCCTTGGGCTCGATCAGCACCGCCGTGATTTGCGCGACGATTGTCGGCGTCGCATTTGGATTTTTACCCGCGCGCCGTGCAGCACAGCTCGCGCCCATTGAGGCGCTGTCTCGCGAATAATGATGGTGCAAACTATGTTTACTCAATATGTCACTCGATTTAGTCCTTTGCTGCTGGCGACTTTAACAGCGTGCGCCTCGCCAACTTGGCAGCAACCGCAGGTAGCCTTACCCGCACAATGGCAAGCATCAGCGCCAAGCTCAAAACCCGCAGCAACATCCGATTTGGACTTTTGGCATGGATTTGCTGACCCGCAGCTCATCGCCTTGCAAACCACCGCACAGCAACACAATGCCGATTTAGCATTAGCCGCGATTCGGCTACGAAAAGCTGGATTTGCCGTCGATAAAAGTAGCCTAGATCGTAGACCCGACGTATCGGTCGGCTTAAATAAAGGCGCTGCGTGGGCGCTTGATCCGGTGCGTTATCGCGGCGAATCTGCAGGCGCGAATGTCGGTCTAGCGTGGGAAATTGACCTTTGGGGCAAGCTGGCCGATCAGCAACAAGCAGCACATTGGCGCGAACAAGCCAGCGCCGCCGAGTTAGTGGCCATGCACCACAGCGTGATGGCCAGCGTGGCCACTGCGTACTGGACGATAGGCCGCGATCAAGATGCAGTAAAACTGGCACAAGATGATTTAAAAAGAACCCGCGCAACGCAAGCGATTGTTGAACGCCGTTACCAAGCGGGTGTGGTTTCAGGTTTGGATGTAACACAGGCACGCAGTAGTACCCTACAGCAAGAAAATAGCCTCAGCAAAACACAGCTCAGCTTAGCAAAAAGCCAATGGCAGCTCGGCCTGCTGCTGAATCAAACACCAGAATCTACCTCAGGCACGCAGGCCATTTTACCCAGCCACTACCCCGCAATCCCTGCTGGCATTCCGGCCGATGTGCTGAATCGTCGTCCTGATTTAGCCGCAGCGACCGCCAAGCTGCAAGCCAGTTTTGCCGATCAACAAGTTACGCGAAAAAGCTGGTATCCGACCTTATCACTGACTGGCGGCTTGGGTACTAGCAGCCAAGAACTGGCCAATTTCTTAATTAACCCGATTGCATCGCTGGGTGCTGGTGTGACATTGCCCTTCATTCAATACAATGAAATGGCGCTATCCAAAAAGGTCAGCGCAGCAGATTACGAAACAGCGGTGATTGAATATCGGCAGAAATTATATGTGTCACTGCAAGAGGTTGAAGCTGCGCTGGCGAGTTTGTCGCAACTTCAAACCGACTTGCCGCGGATGCAGGCGCTAGCCGATGACACGCGCAAAGCCGAGCAGCAAACGCAACTACGCTACGAATCGGGTGCAATGGCGTTTGATGCGGTACTTAATGCCCACAGCCGCCGCCAAGCCGCAGAGCATACATTATTGCAACATCACTACCAACTCGCCTTGGCGACCGTTGAGGTCTACAAAGCATTGGGCGGCGCACCCATCGCCAATCAGCCAGCAACATAAGGGTATTTATCGCTAAGCTATATTTAAAATGACCTAGCGAGCAATACCCTAACCATACAATTATAGAGGCAATAAGTTTAATTTACGGAACAAGGCTTTGTCACCCGCCACTTCAGGATTGCCAGTGGTCAACAATTTGTCACCGTAAAAAATCGAATTGGCACCCGCCAAGAAACATAAAGCCTGCATTGCTTCTGGCATTTGCTGACGACCCGCGGAAAGACGAACGTAGGCTTTAGGCATGGTGATCCGCGCCACCGCGATGGTTCGAACAAACTCAGTCCAATCCACCACTTCAGAGCCATCTAACGGCGTGCCGTCGATTTGCACTAAATTGTTAATCGGCACTGAATCTGGCTGTGGGTCTAAGTTGGCCAATTGTGCCACCAAACCAGCGCGATCTAATCGCGTTTCACCAAGGCCCACAATGCCGCCCGAGCAGACATTCAAACCGGCCTTGCGGGCCTTACCCAAGGTATCTAAGCGGTCAGCATAGCTGTGCGTCGTAACAATCTCGCCGTATTTGGCTTCAGAGGTATCGAGATTGTGATTGTAATAATCCAAGCCCGCATCACGCAGCTGTTCGGCTTGACCGTCTTTGAGCATACCAAAGGTTGCACAGGTCTCTAAACCCAGCGCTTTCACGCCAGCGATCATTTTTTTGACTTCGTCTAAATCTTTGTTTTTAGGGCCGCGCCATGCTGCGCCCATACAGAAACGTGAAGAGCCATTTTCTTTGGCAATTGCAGCCGCAGCGATCACCTCGTCGGCATCCATTAGTTTTTGCGTTTCCAATCCGGTATCGTGACGCGCTGACTGCGAACAGTAGCCGCAATCTTCTGAACAGCCGCCGGTTTTTACCGACAACAAAGTCGAAAGTTGCACCCGATTAGCGTCAAAATTGGCGCGGTGCACGGTTTGCGCCTGAAATAGTAAATCGTTAAAAGGTAGTGCAAACAGTTCAGCAACCGCAGGTTCAGACCATAAAGCTTGCTCAGGATGCGGCGTAGACCGCTTAAATTCGATGGTTTGAGTTGGTGCCGAGGTTGAACAATTCATTCGCAATTTTCCCGCAATGATTAAATACTGAAACACGCAGTCGAGGCGACAAGCCAGCCAAGATGCATACAATCATTGCATTGTCCAAACGAGGCGGCCAGTTGTCAAATTTTATCGGTAAATTTTTAAACTACATTGCACCAAATCAATGCCTATTGTGTGGTGGAAATAGTTGCGCGACGCTCTGCGGCCTTTGCCAGCCAAGCTTAGCACGGTGGGACTCAAGCAATAGCTGCCCTCGCTGTGGCCACGTTAATACGCAAGGTCACCTCTGCGGCGCGTGCCTTACCGCTCCGCCAGCCTTTGATCAAACCTTGGCCGCATTTATTTATATTGAACCTATTTCATCGCTTATTCAGGCTGCTAAATTTGCCAATCGCTGGTCATTACTACGTCCAATGGGCGAAATGCTAGCCCAAATCATTCCAGAACAAAATCGACCCGATTGCATCATTGCCTTACCGTTACATCCGGCACGTCTGCTTGAACGTGGGTTTAATCAAGCGGTTGAAATCGCTCGCCCGATTGCTCAGAAGCATCAACTACCATTAGAAATCGACACGCTACTCAGAATAAAAAACACCGAACACCAAGCAAGACTGCACGCCAATGCTCGTTGGCAAAACATGCACAATGCGTTTATTTATCAGGGTGATTTGAACGGAAAACGCGTTGCCATTGTCGACGATGTCATGACCAGTGGCGCTAGTTTAAATGAGGCGGCAAAAGCACTCAAACAAGCGGGCGCAATCGAAGTTCACGCTTGGGTCGTCGCCCGAACGGGGGGTGTCTAGTATTTTGTGTAAACGCTTTTTTAAAATGCGGGCATCCGCTCTTCAAATTGAATACTGAACCGTACCAACGCCGCTCGCCAGTCGCGGATTGGCATCGTCCATTTCTTACTAATATTCTGTAGCGCC
>CAUPHX010000201.1:0-6216 GCA_963511125.1 uncultured Deefgea sp.
ATCGATGCAGATCATTCAGTTGTCATTTCGGATACAGTTGGTTTTATTCGCGATTTACCTCATTCTTTAGTGGCCGCTTTTCGCGCCACACTAGAAGAAACTATCGAGGCGGATGTGTTATTGCATGTGGTTGATATCAATCACCCAATGCGAGATTCGCAGATTATTGAAGTGAATAAAGTATTAACTGAAATTGGTGCGGAACATATTCCACAGCTGATGGTCTTTAATAAGATTGATCAGCGTGATCTGCCAGCAGAAATAGAGCGTGACGAATTAGATCGTATTAAAAGCGTTAAATTGAGCGCTTTGCGTGGTGAGGGATTGAGCTTGCTGCGTGACGCCATAATTGAAGCAATGAATCAAACCGTTAAGGAAGATAAATGAGTCAAAATGATCCGCAATGGGGTGGTGGCCGTAATAAAAATAGTGGCCCACCAAATTTGGATGAGATTTTTCGTAATGTCATCAAAAAAATCAATGGTTTAATCGGTAATAAAATTCCACAAAGTAATACACCGAGCGCTGATTCTTCGGGTGGTGCTACGGGATTGGTGATTGTATTAACGACTCTGGCTGTGTTGTGGCTGGCATCGGGCTTCTATATTGTTGATGAGCGAGAAGACGCTGTTGTTACGCGCTTTGGTCGCTTTATGCAAACGGTAGAAGACTCGGGTCTGCACTGGCATCTACCCTATCCAATCGAGTCTCGCGAAATCGTGAATATGACTGAGATTCGTAGTCTCGATGTTGGCGTACGTGCCGAAGCGGGTTCTAGCAGTTTAGAGTCAATGATGCTGACGGGAGACCAAAACATCATCCAAGTTCAACTTGAAGTTCAATACACTTTAAGTTCAGCCAAAGACTTTTTGTTTAACAATCGTTTTGCGGATGCAGATGCAAAAGACATTGTGCAGCAAGCCGCAGAAACTGCCATTCGTGAAGTCGTCGGCAAGAATAATGTTGACTACGTATTGAATGAAGGTCGCAGCGTTATTTCCGAAGATAGTCGTGAAATTATGCAAAACTTGCTGAGTCGCTATGGCTTGGGTGTGGTGATTTCTCGGGTGAATATTTCTGATATGCAACCACCAGAACAAGTTCAAGCTGCATTTTCAGATGCCGTCAAAGCACGACAAGATAAAGCGCGTTTGATTAATGAAGGCCGTGCTTACGCCAATGACATTATTCCGAGAACCAGTGGTATGGCAGCACGCTTGAACGAAGAAGCGCAAGGTTATCGCCAGCAAGTTGTCGCTACTGCCGAAGGTGATGCGTCTCGATTTAAACAAGTTGCAGTCGAATATGCTAAAGCACCACAAGTAACGCGTGATCGTATGTACCTCGAAACGATGCAAACAGTTTTCCAAAATACCACCAAAGTCCTTGTTGATCAAAAGGCAGGCGGCAGCTTACTCTATCTGCCATTGGAAAAATTGATGCAAATGAATGGTGCAGCTCCTGCTGCAAGTGCCGACACAGCACAAGCGGCAGTGCCTGCCTCTTCGGCGGCCGCTGCGGCAACGGATAACCCAGTAAATCGCGCATTGCGCGGTGAGCGTGACGGTCGATAAGGAGGGATAAAAAATGAATCGAATTCTTCCTGTACTCTCGGTTTTATTAGTGGTCTTGTTTGTGTTGTCGATGTCAATGTTTACCGTTGATCAACGCCAATACGCGGTGGTGTTTCAATTTGCTGAAGCCAAACGGGTGATTAAAGATCCTGGTTTGTACTTTAAAATACCCATGCTACAAGATGTACGCTTTTTTGATAAACGCATTTTAACAATTGATGAGGATACCCCTGCACGTATTCAAACTATTGAAAAAATGAACGTCAAGGCCAGTAGCTTTATCAAATACCAAATCGTGGATGTAGAACGCTTTTACAAAGCCGTGGGTGTGGATCAAGCCAAAGCAGTGGTTCGTTTACGCAATACCGTCAACAATATGTTGCGTGATGAATTTGGTAAACGCACTGTACAAGATATCATTTCAGGTAAACGTAATGAAGTGATGGAGCATGTACGCAAAGTGGCCGACGAAGATGCCGCACGGATTGGTATTCGCGTCATTGATGTGCAAATCAAACGTGTGGAGCTAGAAGACAGCACCTTGGTTTCGGTTTATGAGCGGATGCAGTCAGAGCGTAAAGCGGTCGCGAATCAATTGCGTGCAGAAGGTAGCTCCGAAGGTGAAAAAATCAAGGCAGATGCTGACAGACAACGTGTCGTGATCATGGCAGACGCGTATAATCAAGCGCAGCAAGTAAAAGGTGAAGGTGATGCCAAAGCCGCTGGGATTTATTCTGACGCGTTTGGTAAAAACCCTGAGTTTTATGCTTTCTATAAGAGCTTAGACGCCTACAAACAAAGCTTTGCTAAGAAGAGCGACTTGATGGTCGTTGATCCGAGTGCAGATTTCTTCAAATATATGAAGAATCCTCGGGCTGGTTCAGCCAAGTAAGGTGGATTGGTGACTGATGCTGTTTTGCTTGGTATTGGGCTAATGCTGATTTTTGAAGGTATTATGCCCTTTGCCTTACCCAGTGTTTGGCGTGCGACTTTATTAAAAATCGCGAGTATGACGGATCGTCAAATTCGGATTTTTGGATTTTGCTCGCTGATGGCTGGATTGTTTATTTCGTTGGTAGTGTAGGTAAGTAGTAGAGCAAAATTTTCCCGCAAGGCACAACGTCAAAGACGAGTACACAGTGTACTTCGATGCGGCGCAACGATGCAGGGGCTTTTGTCTTAATACGTATTGCTATCAATCTATTGTTTTACGCCCGCACTGTGGATATACCCATGGGCGGGCATTTGATTTGTCTGGACTATGCGCAACTGGATCCTACCTGAATATATTTCTGATGTACTCCCAATGGAGTCGCGTCAACTTGAAACTATGCGTCGTGCAATGCTCGACTTGTATGAGCGCTATGGCTACGAGCAAGTTGAACCGCCATTGGTTGAGTATGTTGAGTCGCTACTTACGCAAGATGACAGTGCCTTGGACTTAAAAACCTTTAAATTGGTTGATGAGTTAACTGGCCGTCAAATGGGTTTACGCGCAGACATTACGCCGCAAGTCGCCCGTATCGATGCACACATCTTAAATCGTCAAGGAGTAACGCGTCTGAGCTACGCCGGTTCAGTCGTTACGACACGCCCTGATGGCTTGTTGGCAAACCGCCAGCCACGCCAAATCGGTGCTGAGATTTATGGCTGCGCAGAGATTGGTGCTGATGTTGAAGCGATAGAATTGATGTTGGCCAGCTTAGAGCTAGCCGGGGTTAAAGACGTTCGACTGGAAATCGGCCACATCGGCTTGTTTAACGCTATGGCCGACGCTGCCCAGTGGCAGGGTGAAATTCGCCAGTCGGCGTTTAATGCTTTGCAACAAAAAGATTTGGCGGCATTACAGCAGTTGACGCAAGATTTACCTGACGCGCTGCGAGATGGGTTTTTAGCTTTGCCACTTTGCTATGGTGGTGCTGACGTATTAGACCGCGCCCGTGCCGCATTGCCAGCCTTAGCCGCAGTGACTGAAGCATTTGATGTATTAAACAAACTGGCAGCAGCCTTAATTACGCGCGGGATTCAAATGCGCTTTGATCTCGCTGAATTACCGGGTAGTTATTATCACACTGGTTTGGTATTTAATGCTTTTGCGACTGGCTTTGTCAGCGCAGTAGCACGCGGTGGTCGTTATGACCGTGTTGGTGAAAAATTTGGTCGTTCACGCCCTGCGACAGGTTTTAGTTTAGATTTACGCTCACTCACCTCAATCCCATTCCCAACGCATCGTGCCGCCATCTTGGCACCGCAGGGTGACGATGCCGCGCTGTTGAGCGCCATCCGAGCACTGCGTCACTCTGGTGAAACGGTCGTTGTGGATTTGGGTGTGGATGTGACCGAAGTACACATTAATCGCTCGTTGCAGCTGATTAGCGGGCAATGGCAAGTTGTACCACTGCAATAAGTTTCTGCAAAAGTTTTCTTGCATGGTTATCTCGCTTTGCCGTACGAAGTGACTGCCTGCGGCTTTGATGCCTTGTCATAAAACTTTTGCGCGAGTATTTATTTTCAGTTCGCCGCTTAAAGGGCTGGTTAATTTATTGTTTTAAAGTAAAATTCGGGCGCGTTGTGTTGTTGATACAACGCTGACCATTGTTTTGAATCGCATCGAGGTTTTAGAAATGAGCAAAAATGTCGTCGTAATCGGCACACAATGGGGTGACGAGGGTAAAGGTAAGATTGTTGACTGGCTAACGGATCACGCCCAAGGCGTTGTTCGCTTCCAAGGCGGTCACAATGCCGGTCATACCTTGTGGGTTGGCGGTAAAAAAACCGTATTACGTCTGATTCCGTCGGGTATTTTGCACGCGGGCAAAGCCTGCTTCATCGGCAATGGCGTGGTGATTTCACCGGCGGCATTGCTACAGGAAATTGATGAGTTGACTGCAGCTGGCATTGATGTGCCAAGCCGGTTGACGATTTCTGAAGCTTGCCCGTTGATCTTGCCGTACCACATCGCCATCGATCAAGCGCGTGAAGCAGCGAAAGGCGAGAAAAAAATCGGTACGACCGGTCGCGGTATTGGTCCAGCTTACGAAGACAAAGTAGCACGTCGCTCGATCCGTATTCAAGACTTGTACCATCCAGAGCGTTTTGCCGCTAAATTGTTGGAAAACCTCGACTGGTATAATTTTGCATTGAAGAACTACTTCAACGCACCAACGCTCGATTTCCAAACCGTATACGACGAAACCATGGCTTACGCTGAGCGTATTCGCCCAATGGTTGGCGATGTATCGCGTACCTTGTACGACATGAACAAAGCGGGCGAGCCATTGTTGTTTGAAGGTGCGCAAGGTACTTTGCTCGACGTTGACCACGGTACTTACCCGTTTGTCACTTCAAGTAACTGCGTAGCGGGTGCAGCGGCACCGGGCGCAGGCGTTGCGCCGCAAATGTTGCAATACGTACTGGGTATCGTAAAAGCCTACACCACGCGCGTGGGTTCTGGCCCATTCCCAACTGAATTGTTTGATGACGTTGGCGCTGGTTTAGCCAAACGCGGTCACGAGTTCGGTTCGGTAACGGGTCGTGCGCGTCGTTGCGGTTGGTTTGACGCGGCAGCATTGAAACGCTCAATTCAAATCAACGGTGTTTCTGGTCTGTGCGTGACTAAACTCGACGTGATGGATAGCATCGAAACGATCAAATTGTGTACTGGCTATATGCTCGATGGCAAAGCGATTGATATTTTGCCAATCGGTGCAGAAAACATCGCTAACTGCGAGCCAATTTACGAAGAAATGCCAGGCTGGTCTGAATCGACTTTCGGCGTGAAAAACTTTGACGAATTGCCGCTCAACGCACAAAACTACTTGAAACGCATCGCTGAAATCTGCGAAGCGCCGATTGCGATTGTGTCGACTGGTCCAGATCGCGACGAAACCATCGTGCTGCAACACCCATACGCAAACTAATTGCGAAGTTTGAGTGATATAAAAAACCGCTGTGTTGCAGCGGTTTTTTTACGTCTGTGATATGCGCGAATTAATCTGCGATTTTCTTAAATCGGGCTTGTTCAACGCCATCAATTACAACATTTTCAATGAACATCGCAAACGGACGAACCCACAAAGCGCCTTCGCCATACAGCGGCCGATACACTACCATCCATTCTGTCGTTTCACTGTGCCGTGCCAAGTCGATCACTTGGTAACGATTGCCTTTGTAATGCTGATATTCGCCAAGGGCGAAATGTGGTCTTGGGGTCATGGGTATTGCTTCCAATTGATTATTTGGCAATGATTATAGATGTATACGTGTGCATAGAAATGAGGGTTTTTCATAGTGCTCGCACTTTAATTCCTGTTGCCGTACTGATACGGGCGCCGATAATCGAGGCATCAACTTGAGAACAAGTTGTTCCAACTCGGATTGATGAATACCAGTTTAAATTAAGGCTGACTATCCATCGTTCAGGTCTATCTGACGTAGATGCTTTGTAGGTGATGTCAATTGATTTAATTGCTTTGAAAGGGGTGAGCTTATTTGAACCTGATTGAGGGTGTAGGATATTTTGTGTAAACGGTCACCATGCTGGAAACTACTGGCATACAAGGAATGATGATGACCGCACTAAAACCGATACCTAACGACTTAATTGATAGCTTACTGGCCAATTACCAAAAGCCAGAAGACA
>CAUPHX010000202.1:0-6196 GCA_963511125.1 uncultured Deefgea sp.
CTGAATTGGGGATGTAGGCTTAAGCATACCCAATGAAAACACAAAGCCCTCCAAATTGGGAAGGCTTTGTCAGCAGTCTGAAACGCCACATAGATACCTATGTGGCGTATATGTTTATAGCTATTGTTAGATAATTATTTCAGCGTAATACCCCAGTTAGCTTCAACACACTTGGTGTATTGGCCATCGATCAAGGCATTGTATGGGGTTTGGTAGCTCACCAATTGGCACTTGTTGTCGCCGCCCACTTTCCAATCTTTTTCCCAGTAGATATTGAATGCTGCTGACGAACCACCGTCAAAACGACCCATGCCTGCGCATTTCATCGATTCTTTAGTGATATCCCAACCCAAGTCACGAGCAAATTCGGTGTAGTAGTTGATCCGATTTTGCGCCGCTGGTTTAGTCGGTGTGTCTTGGCATTCGGCATTGATAATTTGAATCGACGTTGGGAAGTCGTTACCCAATTGACGCGATTTATCAAATTCGTTCGGAACCCAAGTGCCGTCGATCACGTGCAGCATCGATGGTTTTGGTGGTTGTGGGTACACGAAGAAGAACACGGCAGAGGCCAAGTTCAACCAGCTTTCCGCTACCAAGTCTGGGTTTTTCAATAATACCGATTGGTCGCCATCAAACATCGCTTGGCTGAATGGGCCATAGTTATAGTTGTACGACAATTGTTTTGCGCCACGACCAAAGTACTTCATGTAGCCGCCTTTCGCATCGGTGCCACAAGTCCATACTTTGTTGAAGACAGGATCAGCACATTCGCCGTTGTAACCACATGTCGTTCCACCATCAGAGCAGCCCATTTCACGCACATGCACCAAGGCTTGCAACCATTCCGCATTGCCGAATTCGACCACACTGTGGCCACCAGTTTCTTGGGCAAAGTGAGCAAACGACGCAGCTAATGAACGACGGCAGATTTCGTCGGCATTGCGGCCATCCGTGTAGTCGCCGCAGAAGGCTGGAAATTTCGCCGTGGCTTGCAAGAAACGAGTGTAGGTGTAGCTAGGGTGTGCTTTTGAGAAGTAATAATCCCACTTGGCTTTTGGCAAAATCGCTTCAACGCGTTTCACATTGCTTGGATTGCTCATCAAGCCGGGTGCCACCGCGTCAACCACTGAGTTTGGCAGGGTACGAACAGACGCTTTTACTTTGCTGAAAATATCGCTGCTGGTGAGGGTGGCTGCATAAGCCTCGGCTTGTGCTTTGCTTGGTACGCCGCCTGCGCTACCGCCGCCAGTGCCGGGTGCTGGTGTGGCTTGGCCGGCTGAATCGCAATTGCCTGAAGCATTCCAAACGCCATCTTTACCTGGCTCTGCACCTGCATTGGCCCACCATTTTGAGGTGTAGCTGATGCTGTTATAACTCACCACTGAGCCGCCAGCATAAGAAGAGGCAGCACTCCAAGCCGCTGAACATTTAGGCAAGCCAGTGCCAGGTGAAACTGTAGCGATCGGTGTTGGGGTGACTACGGTTGTCGGTGCTGCTGTTGGTTTAACTGTTGGTGTTGGTGCGGTTGTTGGTGCCGCTGTGGGTTTAGCTGTTGGTGTCGGTGCGGTTGTTGGTGCTGCTGTTGGTTTAGCTGTTGGTGTTGGTGCGGTTGTTGGTGCAGCTGTTGGCTTAACCGTTGGTGTCGGTGCCGTTGTGGGCGCTACCGTAGGAGCTACTGTCGGCGCAACGGTTACATTTGGCGCGGTCACTTTTTGCCATGGACCCCATTGGCTGCTGCCAGGTGCTTCACCTGTTGTCCACCATTTGGCTTTATAACTGGCACCTTGATAGCTGATAACAGCATCTTTCAAATAGACGGCTTTCGCATCCCAATCTGCCGCCCAAACACTGGCGCTTAAAAACAACGCAGTGATCAGCGTGGAAATTTTAATTGTTTTATTCATTGTCTCGCTCCTTATGGGTCTGTACTGGCACTCGCTTTGGAGTGTGTCAGACCTTGTTATTCAGGAATCCTATGGGTGTGGGTATAACTTGCAATTTGATTTAGGTAGCCTGCCTGCGCCTAATTGGTATTAAGTTATCGTGGGAATCCTACCATTTGTAGTCTTGCCGTCAATGACTACGAACACATTTTGACTTACCGCTCATCTGTCTTGTTTTCTATGTAATTTTCGACGTGAATATGCTGACGTAATTATTTCCAAGTGACCTACTTTGCGCGGGTCAAGCAAGGTAAGTACTGACTTTTTTATATTGAGGTGGTTTATAATGCCTGATTGCGTACGTTGTCTTGAGATAGCGTGCTGGCTGTGAAATAGAGGAGGAAATCGTGCTGCGAAAATTGATCACTTTAATTGGTTCTTTGGCATTGGCTGGAATGGTATTTGCCGAGGACGCACCGTTGCCTTTTGACGACCCCGCAGCGGCACCGCCTATTGTGCGCAAGGCGAACCCGAGTAAAACGGTGACTACGTCTGCTGTAACTCCGCCGAAAGGAAAAGCAGTGATAAAGGGAAAGGGTTCAGCGAAAGGAAAGGCCAGCAAGTACAGCAGCAAGTCCAATAAAAAAGCCACCAAATCCAAATCGCCATCGATGAAGGCTAAATCTGGCGTCAACTCAAAAAAGGCAGTGAAGTCAAAATCATCGGCTAAATCCAAGAAATCAACTTCGGCAAGCAAAAAAACGACACAGAAGCAGTCGAAGAAAAAATCAACGAGCAAGTCGCGCGGTTAAGTCATCAGGTTTGCCTGCCCTACAGCCATCCACCAAGGATGGCTTTTTTCTGCTGTGATTTAATGCTCAGTGACAGAATTTAATAATAAATCCAGCATTGGATGATTGATTTTCTTCTGAGCATAAATGGCATAGTAATCAGCATACAAACCGTCTAAATGCCCAAGTGATTTTAATTCGCTGGGTAGTATATATCCCTTAGTCATGATGGGTGATGGATAGAGACCAATACCTGCTATGGCAAATGCTTTCATTAAGGCACTGTCGGCGAATTCTCCGACAATGTCGGGGGCGATTTGTCGGTCAGCAAACCAGATATCCAATTGAGTCCTTAATGCCGTATTACGCGTAGGAAGTAGCACTGGCGCACCGTGCAAACTGGCTGGAAAGTTGGGCAAATACGCCGTTGCCAGTGCTGAATTTCCCAAAATCATTACAGGGCACTCGGCTAAGGCTTGGCTTTCTAGCCGCAAATGCGCGCCATGGGCGGCGGGGCGATCGGCGAGCACCATGTCTAATTGATGCAAAGCTAACTTCGCCATGAGCTCATCGGGCGAACCTTCAATACACATTAATCGACTTTGTGGGCCGTGTGTGCTGGCCAGCAATTGTTGCGCAACGGTTTTTGGCAAGGCATCAGCGACCCCCACATTAAATCTTTGTCTGGGGGTGGCATCACTGGCGAGGATTTGTTGCATTTGTTCGCCGAGCATAAAAATCTGATCGGCAAATGGCAAAATCGCGCGGCCCGCATCGGTGAGTTCAAGCAGTCGCCCGACTTGATTAAACAAAGCTTTGCCGGTTTGTTCTTCTAATTTTGCCAATTGGCTGCTGATGGTTTGCGGCGTCATGTCTAATTTGCGCGCCGCTGCGCTGATACTGCCTTCTTGGGTGACGACCCAGAAATAATATAAATGTCGGTAATTAAGTTTCGTGTCGTTCATGTTGGCTGTCGAAAACAGCTGATGATGTGTCAATGTAAGCCTGATGTTTGACTCTGTAAAGCGACTCTATAATCGCAATCTTGATTAGGACAGTGCGGTAACGATGTCTTGCGCTTAATGAGGAGGGTCGATATGGATTGGATGATGCTGGATTGGACTAGCTGGCAGGGTTTATGTCTTTATGCGGTTTTGGCCGGATTTCTATGGTATTTCGTCGCCTATAACCCATGGGCGCAGTGGGAGCGTTTACCAACGTTAACTGAGTACCGGCAACGTCATCCACACTGCGTGCAAGGCGAGCAAGTCGCATGTTGCCATTGTGGCTCGACGGTGCATTTGGATGTCGGCTTGCTGCAATACACCGATTGGCGTCGGCAAACCATTTGTCGGCAATGCAAAAATAGACTTTGGCAGGAGATGGATCGATGATTGTATGGAGTGAAATTGCGGCTATCGTTGGAGTTGGCCTCTTGGGCGTGTTTTATTATTTTGTGGTCTATAACCCGTGGTTACAAAAATACTGGCATCAATCGATGACCAAGGTCGAGTATCTACAATGGCATCCTGAGTGCTTAAACGGAAAAGCAATCACTTGTTTTCAGTGCGGCGGCACGGAGCAAATGGATTTGGGTTTGGCTCGGCCAACAGATTATCGGCGACGAATTGTGTGTGCCCGTTGCAAAACGTTGTTGTGGCACGAGTCTATTTAGTTCCGTGGAATCGCTTGTAAATACTGCCAAAATCTATCGAGAAAAGTTGAAGGTATTTCAGTCATACTCTGATTTCATTCTGCGCAGAATTACGTTAACTTGAAATCTCACTGGGCACGATACACCGACCCTTTGTGATGTTTGCTTTTTTCCCTTTGCTGGAGATTGACAATGCGACCACTCATTTTGACTCATAAACTCGCCATCGATTCATCAATGCACAGCTACATTTTGCATCGCTTGCGTCTGGCGCTTGACCGCACCCTCAGCAAAATTGGCGCGATTACCGTGCGCCTCAGCGATGACAATGGCCCGAAAGGCGGCGCTGATAAATCGGTCCAAGTTAAACTCGTGGTGCCAGGACATGAATCGGTGATTATTCATGAGCGCGGTAGTGATTTACGCTCAGTGGTAGATCGGGCGATTCATCGCGCAGCGAAAACCGTGCAGCGGGTGAATGCCAAACGCCAAAAAATAATCCGCAAAGTGGCCAGTCGTAAAGTGATTGCCAATGAAATGGTCATCGCCGCTGAGGCACAAGGCCTGCAAGCAACATGAATTTGACTCGCTCGTTGTTATCCAGCAACGAGCGAATTCACCCACTACTGAATTGAAACCTGTGAGTAAACATTAATGAGTATGATATTGATTTTAGTAGCCGCTATGATTTCACTGTATGCATTGGCAAAACTGGCCAAGCGCAGTGCGACAGCCAAAGCACTTGTTCCGGTTCGAATACATCGAGCGGAGAATCAACGTAGGAGGTAATTGTGAAAAGAATGATTTTATTGATCGGTACCAACATCGCCATCATGCTGGTACTCGGTATTTTTGTGAATGTATTTGGCCTAAATCGCTTTATGACTGCGAATGGCTTGAATTTGCCGATGTTGCTGATGTTTGCGGCGGTATTGGGTTTTGGTGGTGCATTTATCTCACTCGCGATTTCAAAATGGATGGCGAAGATGAGTACCGGCGCGCAGGTGATCGCGCAACCGCGTAACGAAGATGAGCGCTGGTTGTTTGATACCGTCGCCAAACTGGCGCAGCGCGCACAAATTGCGATGCCCGAAGTCGCTATTTACGAAGGTGAACCCAACGCTTTTGCGACGGGACCGAGCAAAAATAACTCGCTGGTGGCGGTGTCGACCGGCTTGCTTTACAGCATGACGCACCGCGAAATCGAGGCTGTATTGGCACACGAAGTCGCCCACATCAAAAACGGCGATATGGTCACGATGACGCTGATTCAGGGCGTAGTGAATACGTTTGTGTTTTTCCTCGCACGCGTGGTTGGCTACTTGGTTGATTCATTCCTACGCCGCAATGACTCTGAATCATCCGGCCCTGGAATTGGCTATATGGTTACGGTAGTCGTCTGTGACATCGTGTTCGGTATCTTGGCCAGCGTGATTGTGATGTATTTCTCGCGCCAACGCGAATTTCGCGCTGATGCCGGTGCTGCGCAACTGATGGGCGAAACCGCCCCGATGGTGGACGCACTGCGCCGTTTAGGTGGCATGCAGCCCAACTCATTGCCAAGCAATATGGCTGCTTCAGGGATTTCTGCCAAAGTAGGTTGGTCATCACTGTTTAGCTCGCATCCAGCGATGGCAGATCGCATCGCGGCATTGCAAGCAATGCGCTAAATATTAACCCTAGGGTATTTGCATGTAGTCTAATTATATGAATGGCTGTGTGGCAATACCCTGATTTTATTTGCTTTGAAACTAAAAAGCCGTTGCCCAATCGGGTGCAACGGCTTTTTCTATGGCACTGAATTTTCACGGGCGTCGATGGATTCGGTTTGCCCGACTCGCCCCCCACCCGTAGAATTGCGGGTA
>CAUPHX010000203.1:0-6189 GCA_963511125.1 uncultured Deefgea sp.
AGCTTGATAGGACTGCGTCTGTTCGGCGTCAATGCTGATATTAAGACTGAAATTCTTACTGGGCTGGATTGAAATCGACGCTCCGATTTGGACGCTATCGCTGGGAAGTGCTTGGCCGGGTGTAATGAAGCTGGTGCCGCCGTTGATAAAGTTGGCGCGACTATCCATGCCGTTATTATGAAAATCATGTCGCCAATTTGCGTGCAGTGAGGCAGTCCAGATGAAGTTGTCGCTAAAAAATGGCGTACTGGCTAAATTGAGTCCCAGCAAACTGGCTAGCCGATGCGCTGAACGCGCTTCAACGTGCAATGCCAGCGGGTCTGTGACTTGTTCGCTGTAGCTGCCTTGTGACAGCCTATTTGATTCAAGACCCAAAGTCGGAGTGAGCTGCCAGTTCTCAGTGACCGAGATAGGCACGCCTACGCTGAGCTGACTATTGAGATTGTGGCCATTCAATTGACTGCTGGCTTGCCCAATTAGCCCGACATTATGCTGCATATCGTAGGTTTGTCGGGCGTAGCTGAGCCAACCTTGCCAGTACCAATGATCAAAATACTGACCGCCATACGTGGTGAATTGATAGGTTTGAATCTGGCTTTTGTCGCCTGAACGAAATCCCTGCATGGTGACTTCGCCATGAGCAACACTCATTGCAACACCAAATAATAGATCAGGATTAACTGAGTGGTCGATGCCCAAGGTAAACCCTTGGGTGTTGTTGCGAAAAGGTGCGTAGTCATTGTGCTGCTGTTGCTGGCCACGAGCGGCGAAGCCTTTGAGCCATACTTGATTGAGCGTTTTATTCTCTTCTGGTAGCGGCGGCACTTCAGCGATTGAAGCGAGGCGAATCGGGTTTGCTGCAGCGAATGGACTGCTGCGCAAATGCGCCATCCGTTCGCGTATGGGATTAAGCGCTGCGTGGACGGCTTGTTGACTGCTTCGTTCGAGTGCTAAAGACGTGTCGGGCGGTACGCGATTGAGAATGTCTTCTGCAATTGCGACTGGCGCATTTTGGATTGCGGTGATGGCGTCAATCAGTGTTGGCTCAGTGGCCGTGGCTGATAAAGTATCAAGCTCGGCATCGGCATTCTTCGAGACAGGATTGTGGGTGATCTCGACAAATGTTGGCGTGGTAAACGTTTCTGTTGGTGTGGTTGGTGTGGTTGGTGTGGTTGGTGTGGTTGGTGTGGTTGGTGTGGTTGGTGTTGTTGGAGTTGGCAGTGCAGGGGCAGGTAGTTCAGAAACAATAATCACCAAATCTTCGGTGTTGCTCGTGTCTTGAGTGAAAACCACATCGTGAAAGAGCGATTTGATCGGGGTCGTTAATGTGGCTACTGGCGCATTACCTGGTAGAAAATCAATGAGTGCATATTTGGTGCCTTTGACTAAGGTAACACCGTTTGCGACACGAACCTGCAATTCAAGCGAGCTTGGTAAAGTAAAAGTTGGCGTGCCTAAATTTAATGAACGACTGCCGTTAAATGCGCCCTTGATACAACCGATAGTAATGCCACTCGACAAGCAATCTGATTGGCCTTTGCCGGAAATAACTGTGCTATTTAGTCGTAAAGTGCCACTGACTGGGTTGAATATAGTAATCGTTGATTTAAAAATATGTCCATGCAAATCGAATGTTGTTACCGTGTTTTCTCCTCCGCCGCGCCAGACAAAAGCACTCACGACGGCATCGCCACCTAGTTCAATAATGGTGCTTTTATTTGAGGCCGAAACACCATCATTAATAAAAAAGTTACGTACAAAAACATCGCCATTAAAGATGTAGATATCGTTGTTTTGGGTTCGCAGTGGATAGGTACCGGATACCCCCGTTCCTAGGCGTGAGATCGGATTGGTACTGCTACCAATTGTGCCATTGATGGTGGTTGAGCCATTCAGGTTGAGGGTTACGCTATTACGATTCGTGCGAATGTCACCTGTAATCAAACCGCTTGAAACTACAGCAATGCTGGGGGCTGTAAATACAATTGCAGGATTTGCGTTGGGGTCGCTGGTAATTTGGGTATTTCCATTGACGATTACCGTTGCAGCCTCGCCCTGTGTAGGCAGAAGCAACATTATCATTAATAAAGGAAATTTACATGTCGTCATGATGGCGGCAATCCAAATTAGGTTTTAAGCAGACCCACTATTTTGCAAATACATCATTAGCATTTGCATCGTTGGGGGAGCAAATCTTTTTGCCCTTTATCTTGGCATGCGAATAGTTTGCTTATACGCTTGCCCTGCATTCGATTTATATACACAAGCACTGTTTTGTTGGAAAAAATTTAGGAGGGGACTAAAAGCGATCCTCCCATTCCAAGCTAGTCTGTCGCTTAAAATAATTCAATATCATTATCTGCCTCATTCGAGCAAGCAGCAATTCATTGGCTGCGATGCCCATGCCGATCAAAAATTGAATCATCACTGCGAGCCAAACCCACGGTGTAAAAGGCAGCGAGGCTAATAACAGGCCTTCAAGCGCAATCACGATGGTGATCATCAATAGGCGCTTTTTGCAGGGCGGATAAATTGTCGGCAATAAACTGCCCAAGACCATGCCTGCGGCAAATGCGCTTTGCAAGAACGACAAAGTACTGGCTTCGCAATGTAATTTAATTGCTCGGCGACAATGATCGGAATTCCCAGCGCCAAAGGCCCCATAAACAGTAAATTGGCCGAGGTATAAAGCGGCATTAAAGCGCGCAAAAAAGGATTGCTCAGCGAATACACCACGCCTTTTTTAAGCTCACCGCATTTGCCTTTGGTGAATTTTACCCAGATATCGGGATCTTTGAGTTCGGTGTGATTGAGAAAATGGCGGGTGATGATGCAGTCAAAGATCAAGAAAGGTGCCTGCATACCACAGTCTGGGTGTGGCTAAGTAGTTGTTTTGGGTGAAAAAAATCCCCCAGCTAGAAATTTAGTTGGGGGATGGGTTTAAGGCATAGTGCTTATTTAAAGGTAACTGGGCCTGCAAGTGGATCAACCGTAATCAAGAAGGTTCTCGGTTGAGGAGCAGGTTTACCATCCACATAAATCACTTTACTTTGCAGGCTTGCAACCGGTTTGCCAGCTTGGATGGCGATTTTGGGTTCGCCCGCAATCATTAGCGTTAACGGCGTGGCAAATTTCACGCACTGGGCATCACTGCTGGCAAATTGAATCACCGAACCGTTTGTTTCGTTGGATAAAGTGGGTTTACAAGCTTCACGCGCCTTGCTGTATTTCAAGATGGCGCTTGGCGTGGCGACCCAGAGTAAACGTGCATCAACTTTGGTTTTGATGTAATCCAAGTGCGCAGTGTATTGCGCCAACGGTACGCTATTCCACGAGGCATCATTGACGCCGTGCATGGTGCGATTGGCCCAGCCGCCGTTGGCAATTGCTGCATCGACGTGCAAGTTCAGCAAATCACCGCCGGCTTTGACTTGCGCTTCGTACGGAGACCATTGTGCGGTCAAGGTGAACATATCGTCTTTGACTTGGAATGGATCCGCCACCGTGGTCGCATTCACGCCCGAACCATGGCCGTCGTAAATAATCATGCCATTTGGATCGACACGGTTAGCCGCTCGGCCGCCGATAAATCCCGCAGCGCTTTGCAAATAAGCCATCGGCTCATCCGCTGCAACGCCTGACGGCCACGCAAAGAAGCTTGGGCGATAGCCATTGAGGCGCGCGGCGATGTCGTCACTGGAGCCGCTAATTTGTGCCGCCGCATCCCAAGTGAGGCTCATGGCATCGGTGTGGCTGCGGGTGTGGCTGAAAATCTCATGGCCGTCGGCGATAAATTGCTTGGCGGCAATCCAATGTTTGTCGCCGCAATTTCCGGTAATCATGCCGAACGACGAGACTAAGCCGCGTTGTTTTAACGCTGGCGCGGCAAAGTCGATTTGACCGTCGGTGATCCACGCGCACAAATCGTCATGCATCATCGAATACGCCGCAGTGGCGTCGTCTTTCCATGCGGTAGCGTAGGCGGCAGGAACGAATACTGGTGGTGGCGTTGGGGTTGCGATCACGCCTAGGTCTTTCCATGCGCCCCATTCGCCGCTGCTACCTGGGTTTTCACCCGTGGTGTACCACTTGGCTTCGTATCGTTTGCCATTGTAGGTGCTACGTTGACCCACGGTGTACACCGCATCGGCGCGCCATGCATCACCATTCGGTGACGCTGTCGTCTCTGCTTTCCAAGCGCCAAATGCACCTGAAGTCGCTGGATTTTCGCCTTGCGTCCACCATTGTGCTTTATAGGTCATGCCATTTTGCGTGACTTTTTGGCCCGCAGTATACGTGCTAGCGCTATCCCAAGCAGGGACGCTCGATGCGACGGGGGTGGGTGTCGGAGTGATGGCATTGGCGTGACTCGCCAATACACCAACGCTCATCAATACGCTCACCATGAGTGTTTTACTTAATTGCATCTGCTCCATCCTTTTAAAAGGTTTTGTTTTGAGTTTATGGAAAATAATTTCCAATACTCTATGTGGGTACTGCGGTGAAAAACTTATTAAATAATGCGTTCAAGCCAATACCTCTTAGTTGATGTGGAGGTCTCCTAAAGTGGGATTGAGTTGAATTCGGTATTTGCCATTGGCTAATTTTTGACTTGGCAAGGATTTTTTATTCTGCGTAAATTGCCCTTGCAAGCCCTCTGCGATTTGCACATCCACGGTGATGGCGCTGGCATAACGTTGGCAGAGTTCGTTGCTGTGTTTCAGTTTGATGGTGTTGCCCGTCAGCACCAGCGGGCAATTCTCTCGAGTGGCTTGATAACGAATAATTTCGGTCGGACCTGCAAGCCACACGTCGCTGCTGGTGACTTTTTTTTGCAGATAATCGGCGTAAGCGATGTATTGATCTTTGGGAACGGCTTCCCATGAGCCATCGGCGACGCCATGCAGGGTGCGATAGCTCCAGCCGCCTTTAGCCAGCGCTGCATCAACGTGCTGTATCAGCATATTGCCGCCAGCAGGTTTGTACAGTGACCATTTTCCATCGTGCCAGTACACATCATTCTTGATGAAAAATGGATCAGTTTTTTGGGCGCTGTTGATGCCGGCATTGCTACCGTCATAAATGTGTTTAGCGGCACGGGCGCCCAAGTAATCAGGCAGAGTGAGTAAATAGGCTTTGGCTTCGGGTGTCGCTAGATCACTGGGGTAGGCCATAAATTGCATGCTGTAGCCGAGTTTGTCTTTGACTAATTGATGCGCAGCGGCGATTTCTGTTTCATTATTCCAGCCAGCAATGGCTTTTAGTGAGCCAGCTTCCAGCATGCCAACGTGGGTGAGTGTGTGGTTGAACAATTCATGGCCTGCGGCGAGATGCATTTTGAGTTGTGCCCAATCACTGTCTTTGCACGAACCCGCAATCAAACCTAAGCTGGCTTTTAAACCGCGCTCATTCAAAATCGGCAGTGCCGTATTTTCAACGCCGGGAACACTGCCACCACAGTAGTCATCGTGCGCAATGGTGTGCGCGGCTTTAGCGCCATCGCGCCAGCTTGGTACTTCAAAGCTAGTATTCGCGCTGCAGGCAAGTGCAGAAAAGAAGCTGAAAATGAAACCTAATTGCTGTTGAAGACGCATGACATACCCATCCACAAAGTGTATTTGGAATGACTATGCCTAGATCGTAAGGACTAGGGAATACCCTAGGTAGTGCGATGCACGAATGGTGGAAAAATAAATTTTAAAACAATAAAATACAATGGCTTAGCGCTGAGTTGTGGATTTTGTTTTTCACGATTGGTGTGTGGTAATTATGCGAAAGAGCGCCGGTTGGCGCTCTTGTTCGAGAAAATGTATCGCTGATTGGGGTGAAATTAAAACAATTCAATGCCGCCGTCAGCGTCGTCTTTTTTATCTTGGTTGATATTGACGTTGCCTGCTTGCGCTAATGCATCGTGGAATGAAGTGCCACTGAGGATAGCGTCAAATAAAATCTTTTCTTGTTCCATCGTATATTGCGAGCGAATATTTTTTTGCAATGCCAGCCAAGCATCGGGTTGATAGATCGAAGAGCGATCAGAGACCAAACATGCGAGTTCGCTAATCGTTTTGCAAACGTGATCAAGGCGCTGAGAGAGTCGATCAAAAAATTGAAAAGCGAGAACGGATTGGATATTTTTATCGCTAATCTCAGCAATTTTTTGTTCAAGTTGCAGCTCAGCCGGCAGCGTGG
>CAUPHX010000204.1:0-6176 GCA_963511125.1 uncultured Deefgea sp.
CGCGTGATTTTGCGATGGCCTCACTAATAAATGCCAATAACACACTAGCAAACAAGGCTGCAAAAGCCGATAGCAAGACAATCAAGGCGCGCTTTGGGCCTGATTTTTCGTCTGGCACTTCCGCCGCGGTCATTTTTAACTCATCCCGCTCTTGTTTCTTGCTTAATTCAATCCGACGATCAAGACGTTCAACCAAAGCATCCCAATAGGCTTGTTGCTGCAGAGCATCAATAGATGCAATCCATAATCCAGTATTTGCGACTGATGAAGATTTTTTCATTCCATCCACAACCATACGTTGCAAACTCGTCAATTGATCTTGCATTCGAACCAATTCATTTTGCATCATGTCTGAAACACCACCTTGCAAAGTCGACTCAGCCTGAATCGCTGCCAAGCTGGTAATACCATAACGATCAGCGGCCGATAACGTTGCAATCGTTGCTGCCAGCTCAGGTTTTTTGACCTCTGCGTCAAACTTTGCTTTTGTTTTTAGTGCCATTTCACGACGGGTTTCTAACTCATAGCGCAGCTTTGATATTTCCATCAATCGCAGGCCATACACATTATCCTTCAGTGCCAAGCCCATTCTGTTGGCAAGTAACGCAGCAAATTCAGGATTATTATCGGTGGCTTTCACATCAAGAAAACCATCTTTTGCGTTTAATGTGACTTTGACAGCATTCGCCATTTCATTACGTGTTTCTTGACGGCCTGTTGTGCCAAAATGCTCCGCCAATTTCATCTCTTTGGCGACTTGCTCATTAACCTGATCGTTTGTGAGCACCCAATTGTAAACAGCTGCATTTTTTGATGGCGCAATCTTGAGTGTCGCGGTGTATTCATTCGGTAAGCTTAACGCCACAGCCGCAGCGATAGCTGCTGCGACTAATGGCAAAGCAATAATTTTTTTCTTGTGTTTTGCCAATACCAAGACAAGGTCTAACAGAGAAATTTCATCATCTTCATTTGATTTAATATTACTCGGCAAGTTCGATTGGGTATCAACAGTCATGGGTAGGGTCTTTAAAATAAGTTTTAAGCCGCAAGCGGGAAAATGATCATCAAAACGTGCACATTATAACGAACGATCAAGCCACTTCGCCAAATTGTAAGAAAAAAAGCCAGCTTTCATGCCGGCTTTGATGACTTTAAGCAAATGCCGGCTTAAAAATCAAACACTGCCGCCGATTGCTGCATACGCGGCAAATTGTAATCAAACACTTGACGCACCGATGGCGAAACACCTGCCGTTACCAACGTTGCATGCATGATTGGCTCTTGTCCAACAACCACAATCAAGCGTCCGCCAACTGCAAGTTGATTTTGCAAAGCAACAGGCAATTCGGCAAATGATCCCGTCGCGATAATCGCATCAAACGGACCGCTAGCATGTTTGGCCAATGCATCACCCACTTCCACTCGTGCATTTTTGATGCCGGCGGCTTTCAATTGCGCATTGGTCAATTCAGCTTGCGCCGCGTCGCTCTCAATTGAGATCACTTGCGCACAGAGGCCAGCAGCTAAGGCCACCAAATAAGCTGCACCCGCGCCGACAACCAATAGTTTGTCCGTCGCTTTCAAATCGATTTCTTGCAAGAAGCGTGCTTCGACTTTAGGCGCAAGCATCAAGTTCCCATTGCCGAGCGGTAATTCTACATCGACAAAAGCCAACTCTTTTTTGTCTTGTGGTACGAAGTCTTCACGGCGCGTTTTTAGGACGCGATCGAGCACTGCAGGGTTCAACACATTCCACGGGCGGATTTGTTGTTCGACTAAAAGATAACGTGCGTTTTCCCAATCCATGTTTGCTTCACCTCAAGGCAAGCCGATTTTCGGCTGTTGATATTTGAATTTATCTTGCAATTATCCCACAACTCTTTTAGTTTCACATTCATGAATCGCTAGGGGTTCTAATTTAAGCCATTTTTCTTGTATTAAATCACCTTTTAGGTCTTTTTTTACTGGCAAAACTGACTGAAATTGGATGAGAGATACCCTTGGAACCTGACCCGGTTAATACCGGCGTAGGAAAGCGAGTAGGTCTGCCCTCCTCCCCTCTCCTGCGCCAAGTTTTTTATAAAACCTTTTTTATAAATTGCGCCAACGAGCGCAACTTACCCATCGATTAATGCGGTAAGGGCACTGGAGATAGCATTATGAACGCCAAAGTAGAATTTTCTGCCGATTCGGCCGTCGTCGACGAAGCCGCAATCAAACCGCTGCCAAACTCGCGCAAGATTTATGTGCAAGGCTCACGCACCGACATTCAAGTGCCAATGCGCGAAATTAGCCAAGCCGATACGCCGTTGCAAATGAGCATCAGCGGCACGGTTGAAAAAAACCCACCGATTTTCGTCTATGACTGTTCTGGCCCCTACACCGACCCTGCCGCCAAAATTGACGTGCGTAAAGGTCTAGAGCCAATTCGTGCAGCTTGGATTGCCGAGCGCAATGACACTGAAATCCTGAACGGTCTGACCAGTGAATTTGGCCGCATGCGCGAAGCCGACAAGAGCCTTGATGTTTTGCGCTTTGAATTACAACGCCAACCGCGCAAAGCCCTGCCAGGCAAAAACGTTTCGCAAATGCATTACGCCCGCCAAGGCATCATCACGCCAGAAATGGAATACGTGTCGATTCGTGAAAATATGAATCGTGCCAATTACCTGCAAAGTTTGCGTGAGAGCAGCCCAACTGGCGAAAAAATGTTGGCGATGATGAATCGTCAGCACAAAGGTGAAAACTACGGCGCCATCATGCCCGACGAAATCACCCCAGAATTCGTACGCAGCGAAATCGCCTGCGGCCGCGCGATTATCCCGAACAATATCAATCACCCAGAATGCGAGCCAATGATTATTGGTCGCAATTTCTTGGTCAAAATTAACGGCAATATCGGTAATTCTGCAGTGACTTCAAGCATCACCGAAGAAGTCGACAAAATGACTTGGGGTATCCGTTGGGGCGCCGACACGATTATGGATTTGTCGACTGGCAAAAACATCCACGAAACGCGCGAATGGATTTTACGCAATTCGCCAGTTCCAATCGGCACCGTGCCAATCTACCAAGCACTCGAAAAAGTCAACGGCAAGGCTGAAGACCTGACTTGGGAATTGTTCCGCGACACATTGATTGAACAAGCTGAGCAAGGTGTGGATTACTTCACGATCCACGCTGGCGTCTTGTTGCAATACGTGCCAATGACCGCAGGCCGGATGACCGGCATCGTGTCGCGTGGCGGCTCGATTATGGCCAACTGGTGTTTGGCGCATCATCAAGAAAACTTCTTGTACACGCACTTTGAAGACATCTGTCAAATCATGAAGGAATACGACGTGGCCTTCAGTTTGGGTGATGGCTTGCGTCCTGGCTCAATCTGGGATGCCAACGATGAAGCGCAATTGGGCGAACTGAAAACACTCGGTGAATTGACGCAAATCGCGTGGAAACACGACGTGCAAGTGATGATCGAAGGCCCTGGCCACGTACCAATGCAATTGATCAAAGAGAATATGGATAAAGAGTTGGATTGGTGCCATGAAGCGCCATTCTACACGCTTGGACCATTGACGACCGACATCGCCCCTGGCTACGACCACATTACTTCGGCGATTGGCGCGGCGCAAATCGGTTGGTACGGCTGCGCGATGCTCTGCTACGTGACACCAAAAGAGCATTTGGGCTTGCCAAACAAAGCCGACGTGAAAGAAGGCATCATCACTTACAAACTCGCCGCGCATGCCGCCGATTTGGCCAAAGGTCATCCGGGCGCGCAGATTCGTGATAATGCATTGTCAAAAGCTCGTTTCGAATTCCGTTGGGAAGATCAGTTCAATCTGGGTCTCGATCCAGATCGCGCTCGTGATTTCCATGATGAAACCTTGCCAAAAGACAGCGCAAAAGTGGCGCATTTCTGCTCAATGTGTGGCCCGCATTTCTGCTCGATGAAAATCACCCAAGACGTGCGCGAATTCGCCGCCAAACAAGGCATCAGCGAAATCGAAGCGCTGAAGAAAGGCATGGAAACCAAGTCTATCGAATTCGTTAAGACAGGTGCAGAGGTATATCACAAGCAGTAATGTTGGATAATGGCTAGAGCGCAATACCCTAGCCTTATTTGAATAAAAAACGCAGCCCCAAGTGATTGGGCGCTGCGTTTTTTTATTGCATTTAAATGCATCAGTTCAACTACCAAACGTGCGAAAACACCACTGAAATCTCTTTGCTTTCACTTGCGCCTTTAGCGGTGCTAATCGGCCATTCGCCAACCAAACGCAGACTATTTTGTCCCGGCAAGCGGAAATTCACCGCAGCACCAGCCAACCAATTATCTAAGCTATCGCCACCTTTGCGACCACCGCGAGTCACCTCGCCACCATTTTGATATTCCACTGTCGCCGCCACCCAAGCCGCAGGCATCACGGCATAGCTAGCCATCACTTTGGCTTTATAAATACTCTCTTGCTCAAACGTTCCCCGTTTGTAATCGGTATTATCGGAGAACCAAGTTACGCCAGCCGTAGCTTCAACAAGCCATTGATCCATCGTCCAGCCCAATTGACATTCGGGTGCGACCATCCAGCGGTTATTGGTGATGTTGGTCTCTTGCTGTTTCACATACGAAGCGGTCGGAATGGCCACTGCCAAGGCACAACCGCTACTTAAACCATTTCGATCATAACTTTTTAAGGCTTCACGATCTAAAGCTGGCATACGATACACGCCAATCCCAAAACCCAGCATCACATCGCCAATCCCATCGGCCTCTGCACTGGGGCGGCGGGAATTTTTAAACGATTCTTCCACCGTCACATACGGCACTTGAATCGCCAAATAAGCAAGGCGGTCAGCGACTGAAAAATACTGCGCGTGTCGAATACTCAGACTGTTTTTTTCTTCAACTTCGATGGCGCGCGGCCCACGCGGCGATTCTTTTTCTTGCTGGCGATAGCGCAGCGAAGTTCGGCTAGTGTCTTCGGCAACGACGCCATATTGTCGTGGATCGGCAGCTTGCACCTGCAAACTCAACACAAGCACTGCTACACCCACCCCAACTTTCAATTGATTCATTTGCGTACGATCCGATTAATTCTGAAGAACTTGATATAAGTACTTTACCTTATGTCTGATTAATTTCTGCATGTAAATTGATCTTTCCGCCTTCATCAACTACGCAAAAACAACACATCCCATTTCCATCATCCCGACGGCAAAATTCTAGCCCAGCAACAGCACCGCTAAGCCATTGAATACGTTATACTTCCGCCCCTTCGCTTACCTGTTTTGGATTGCCTCATGCTTTTGCCGCACCAACTCGAATTACTCGCCCCCGCTAAAACCGCCGACATCGCTAGAGAAGCGATTTTGCACGGTGCTGATGCGGTGTATATCGGCGGGCCGAGCTTTGGCGCGCGGCATAATGCCAGCAATCCGATTGAAGACATCGCCAGTTTGGTGCAGTTCGCGCATCGCTATCATTCGCGTGTGTTCGTGACGCTCAATACCATCTTGCACGACAACGAACTGGAGCCTGCGCGCCAGCAAATTATTCAGCTTTATGAAGCAGGCGTGGATGCGCTGATTGTGCAAGATATGGGCGTACTCAAACTCGATATTCCACCGATCCAATTGCACGCCAGTACACAATGCGATATTCGCAATCCAGAAAAAGCTAAATTTTTATCCGACGCCGGTTTCTCGCAAATCGTGTTGGCGCGTGAACTGGGCGTGAAGCAAATTCGTGAAATCAGCGCCGCGATTGGCGACACGGCAACGATTGAATACTTTATCCACGGCGCGCTGTGCGTGGCTTTTTCCGGGCAATGCAATATCAGCCACGCGGCAACTAATCGCAGCGCCAATCGCGGCGATTGCTCGCAAGCCTGTCGCCTGCCGTACACGCTGACCGACCACAAAGGGCAAGTTGTTGCGTTCGATAAGCATTTGCTGTCGATGAAAGACAATGATCAAACCGATAATTTAGCGCTGCTGGTGGATGCCGGTGTGCGCTCGTTCAAGATCGAAGGCCGCTACAAAGACGCGCAATACGTTAAAAATATCACCGCGCATTATCGCCAACACCTTGATGCCATTCTGGAACAACGCCCCGACCTCGCCCCCGCTTCCAGCGGCCGCAGCGAAATTTTCTTTACACCCAACGTCGATAAAAC
>CAUPHX010000205.1:0-6165 GCA_963511125.1 uncultured Deefgea sp.
GGGCATGCAGGGTGTGCTCACCAAAACGCAGCTCGATTCGGCTGAGTAATGGGCTTGATTCAATACTGCAAATTTGCGCGTGAAAGCGGTTCCGCAGGCTGATTTCGCCTTGCAAGTTGACCGCAATGGCGACTTCATTTTCGGCAAAACTAAGTTCTAGTACATCACCAATCTGCCATTGCGCGACATCGTCGCTAATGCCGAGCAGCATTGCGCTCATGCAGTGGCCGCCGCAGTCCGCTGCGACAAAGGCAAAGCCGCCGTGAATTTCAATATTTTGCAGTGTAGCGGGGAGTCGATTCATCGTGTGGGCGCCAGAAAACCGTAGCGATTCAAAATGGCCAGTGCGGCAGGGCTTTGCAAGTAAGTCATAAATGCTTTTGCGGCAGGATTGTCCTTGCCACGCGTACTGAGTACCGCGCCTTGGGCGATGGGCTGGTGCATCGCTTGTGGTATTTCCAACCAAGCTCCGCTTTGCTTTTGATTGGGATTAGCGACGATAGACTTCGCGGTAAAGCCCGCTTGCGCCGCGCCTGTGCTGATAAATTGACTAGCCTGCGCAATGCTCTCGCCGTACACCAGTTTATTTTGTAGCGCAGGGAGTAGGTTTTGTGTCGTCAAAATGCGTAAAGCTTCGCGGCCATACGGCGCGCTTTCAGGTTGGGCGATGGCGATTTTTTGTACCGCGTTGGATTTGAGCCAAGTCGCCCAATCTTTGGGAATGGCAGATTGAGAAGTCCACAATACCAACACGCCATTGGCGTAATGCACCACTGCACCGCTGCCTGCGCCTGTTTTGAGTAGTGCGTGCGGGTATTTCAAATCCGCCGACATAAACACATCAAACGGTGCGCCGTTATTGAGCTGGGCAAATAACTTCCCCGACGCGCCAAAGCTGGTTTGAAATGTGTGGCGCGTTTGCTGGCTAAAATCTTTGCTGAGTACTTGAATGACGGGCTGCAAACTCGCCGCAGCGGCAAGGCGAAATTCGGCGGCGTGACTGAGCGTGCTCAGCAAGAATGACATGCAAAACAGCCAGACTTTCATGCGGCAACTCGCAAAAGAGGGTGAGTGAGAACTATAAGTCGATTGAGCCATAAAATCGATACCTACAAGTGGTGGGTTTGCTACGGCAAACTTGATTTGTATTCTCGTAGGAGCCCGCGTACCCGCGAAGGCACTTGGAGTTCAATCATTTCAGCGTTGTATTTGCATTGCTTTCGCAGGCAAGCCCGCTCCTACCAATTCATTCTACTTGACGTAAAAAAGCCCAAGATTTTCGGCTTGGGCTGTGTTGGTATTAGCTGTTTCGATCAATTGCTAGCGTGGCCAAGGCATGCAAGCACTGGGTATATGGATTGTCGGGCAGATTAGCCAAGCAAGCTTTGGCGCGTTCCGCTTCCGCTTCGGCGGTTTTGCGTGCGTAATCGAGCGCGCCCGATTGCTGAACTGCGCCGAGGACCGCGTCGAAGTTTTCGCGCTTGGCGTTTTCGAGCGCGTCTTTTACCACGGCGGCCGCAGCAGGCTCGCCATATTTCATTACATAAATCAGCGGTAGCGTCGGTTTGCCCTCTGCTAAGTCGTCGCCGAGTGATTTGCCGATTTCTTCTTGCTTGCCGCTGTAGTCGAGTACGTCGTCGATGATTTGGAACGCCGTTCCCAAATGCATGCCGTAGTTGGCAATGGCCGCTTCAGTCGCTGTATCGCTATCGGTCAAAATTGCACCGAGCCGCGCTGCTGCTTCAAATAATTTAGCGGTTTTGTAACGGATGACTTTGAGGTAGCCGTCTTCATCGATGTCGGTATTGCCGATGTTCATTAATTGCAACACTTCGCCTTCGGCGATGATGTTGGTCGCATCCGATAATACTTCCATCACGCGCATCGAGCCGCAGCCGACCATGATTTGAAATGCACGGCTATATAAGAAATCGCCGACCAAGACGGAGGCTGCATTGCCAAATAGTGCATTGGCGGTATCACGCCCACGACGCAGGCTCGATTCATCGACCACATCATCGTGCAGTAGCGTTGCGGTATGGATGAATTCAATCACCGCTGCCAGTTCGTGATGTTTGTGACCCTTGAAGCCTAACGCTTGGGCCGCGAGTAATACAATCATTGGCCGTAAGCGTTTGCCACCTGAGGCCACAATGTATTCGGCTACTTGGCGTACCAAAACGACTTCTGAATATAAACGCTCACGAATGACGCTATCTACCGAGGCCATATCGGCATCTATGACCGATTTTACAAACTTCATCGACACGCTGGGTTCACCCTGATTTGATGTGGTCTACGCTATGCTGCGCGGCCATTAGAGGGTGTTAAAAAGTGCCGCGCATCACACGAATGGGCGCGAGCTACCTCTAAAACACACCTTTAGAAATAAAAGAATCCCGCGATATTAGCAGAGAACTACAAAACTCGTCTTGCTTCTGATTTGCACTTCAGTTAAGTGCTTGACTCTATTGGCAATCATTAGTAGAATGCCCGATTCCCAATTTTGGGAAGGCACGCGAGCGTTTATGCCGCGTGTTGGGCCAAACTCCCTAGGAGCTTGTTATGTATGCAGTCGTAAAAACCGGTGGCAAGCAGTATAAAGTTGTCGTCGGCCAAAAATTAAACATAGAACAGATTACTGCAGACGTTGACAGCCAGATCGTACTCGAAGAAGTATTGATGGTTGCAGACGGTGAAGCCGTACAAATCGGAGCGCCTTTAGTGGCTGGTGCTTCCATCAAGGCTACTGTGGTATCTCATGGTCGTGCTGATAAGGTAACCATCTTCAAGATGCGTCGCCGTAAGCATTATATGCGTCGTGCTGGTCATCGCCAGAACTTCACTGAAATCCGTATCGACGCTATCGTCGCTTAATTAAGGAGCTAAATAATGGCACATAAGAAAGCTGGTGGTAGTTCACGTAACGGTCGTGATTCAGAATCAAAACGCCTCGGTATCAAAGTATACGGCGGCGAGTTGATCCCTGCAGGTTCAATCATTGTTCGTCAACGTGGTACTGAATTCCACGCGGGTGATAATGTTGGTATGGGTAAAGATCATACTTTGTTCGCGAAATGCGATGGCTACGTTAAATACTCAGTGAAAGGCCCTTTGAAGCGCCGCACTGTTACAGTATTGGCCTTCGTTGGCGAAGAAGAAGCTGCTGCTTAATTTGCGGCTTCTTTGGTAGGTTTGAAAGCCCTGTCCATGCGATAGGGCTTTTTTTGCTTTAATAAATACGATGCGGTTTTAAGTCTAAGCGGTTTGCTGGATAGATCTAAGGTGCTAAATTAGTTTTGAATCAATAATGACACGGACGTAAGCCGCAGACCGTGCTATAGCACGTCAAGGCGATACCGACGAAGTCAGTGTTGAATTAAAAATTAAAATTAGCTCTATGCCGCAAGCCACTTCGCCTGCAAAGCAATACCCATGTTTTGCACCGAGATCGCTAGGAGAAGAAAATGAAATTTATTGATGAAGCCCGTGTGGAAGTGATTGGCGGCAAAGGCGGCAATGGTTCAGCCAGTATGCGCCGTGAAAAATTCGTTCCCCGTGGCGGCCCTGATGGTGGCGACGGTGGTAAGGGCGGTACGGTGTGGGCGATTGCTGACGAAGACATCAACACGCTAGTTGACTACCGTTTTCAGAAAAAATACAAAGCGCGTGATGGCGACAATGGTCGCGGTGCCGATTGCTACGGCAAGGGCGGCGACGATATTGAATTGCGGATGCCGATTGGCACGGTGATTACCGATGAGGATACCGGTGAAGTGGTCGCTGACCTGCTGGAGAACGGCATGCGTTTTGCGATTGCCAAAGGCGGTACCGGCGGTTTTGGTAACTTGCATTTTAAATCTTCGACCAATCGCGCTCCACGTCAAACGACGCCTGGCTTTGAAGGCGAGCGCCGTGATTTGCGCTTGGAATTGAAAGTATTGGCCGATGTGGGTTTACTCGGTATGCCGAATGCAGGCAAATCAACCTTCATTCGCGCCGTATCTGCCGCCAAGCCCAAAGTCGCTGATTATCCATTTACCACCTTGTATCCAAACTTGGGTGTGGTGCGTATCGATGAAAATCGCAGCTTCGTGATTGCCGACGTGCCGGGTTTGATCGAAGGTGCAGCAGAAGGCGCAGGCTTGGGCCATCGCTTCTTGAAGCATTTGCAACGCACTGGCATTTTGTTGCACTTGGTCGACTTAGCGCCGTTTGACGCGGAAACTGATCCGGTTGCGGAAGCCAAAGCGATTGTTGAAGAACTGCGTAAATACGACGACGACTTGCATCAAAAACCGCGCTGGTTGGTGCTTAATAAAGTGGACATGATTCCGGAAGACGAACGGACCGAACGCGTTGCTGCCTTCTTGGAAGCCTACGGTTGGGATGCGGGTGAGCAAAATCCGTACGCTGATTTTGAGCCACTGAAACCGCGCTTGTTCGTGATCGCCGGTTTAACGGGTGAAGGCTGCCGCGATTTGACTTACGCGATTATGGATTACCTCGACGCCGCAAAGAAAATCGCCAAGGAAGCTGCCGCAGTAGAAGCCGCTCGCCTTGCTGCCGAAAAAGCGGCTTTGCTGGCCGCACGTGCTGCCGCGCTTGAAGCAGGTGATGTGAAGTAATTGCTTTGTTGCCGGTAAGAATGAAAAAGCCCTAATCAATGATTGGGGCTTTTTTATGGGTATTTCAATCTAAATTTTATTTAGCATGGGCTAGGTTAATATACCCTTGCATATGTATTGAGGCCGACGTTTTACACCAATCGTTCGCGCCAAGCTGCTGTGATTTGCGTGGCATCCCACGTATCGCAGCCATTAAATTCGGCAAACTGCTGCAATTTAAGCTTAAGCAGCATAAAGAATAATTCGCTATTGGCTGGCTCGGTATCGAGATGTAGGCTAATGACTTCGAGGCGTTGTTCTTTGCGATGTGCCTTGCAATCGATGCGGCCCACAAAAAAATCGCCAAATAAAATCGGCAAGCAGAAGTAACCAAATTGGCGCTTGGCGGCTGGCACGTAGCATTCCAAGCGATAGTCAAAACCAAATAGCTGTTGCAGACGTTGGCGATGAATCACTGCATTATCAAACGGTGAGAGTAAATGCACGCTAGGGGTACAGTCCGCAGTGATTTGTTTGAGCTCAGCCGTTTTGGCATAAGCATTTGGAAGACCATCGATGGGGCTGAGTGCGCCGCTGGCAATTTGTGCGGCGAGTAATTCACGCATCGTTTGTTTGAGCGGTTTATCGGTATGTAAATGCGTTAGTTGCTCCAATGTCACCACGCCCTGTGCGTGTAGATAAGTACGCAGCAGATAGGCTGCATATTCGGTGGTGTCGGGCTCGTGCAAGTTGAGTCCGCTCGGCAAAATACGTTCGCGTAGCTCAAACACTTTTTCCATGCCGATGCGCTCGCTTACCATCAAATCGCCTTGGAAAAACAGTTTTTCCACCGCGCGTTTGCTTGGCCCCCAATCCCACCATGTTCCGCTTTTGGTCTTATTGCCTTCTAAATCGCGGACGCGTAATGGGCCTTCATCGCGAACTCGTTGCAGAATCTCGCGCATTAAAGCGCTGTGATCGACTGCTGGCATAGGGTTTCTGGCGGCTGCCATGCGACGCAGTGCAAAACGATAGTCACGCATCGGCAAATACGAGGCGGCATGAAACCAATATTCAAAAATCTGCCGCTCCGCCACCAGCTGATTTAAATGAGTGATCTGGTAGTCCGGCACACGCGTCCACAGCACATGATGATGTGCGCGTTCGATCATCGAAATGGTATCGATCTGCACATAGCCCAGATGTTCAATCGCATTGAGCGTACCTTGGCGACTCGAGCCAAAATCGGGGGCATGCCATAAACCTTGTCGCACCAAAGCGAGGCGGCGTAATTGGGAGTTCATTAGAGATGCCTTGCGAGCTACAAAGATTTAGAACGTTCGTTCTGATGATATGACAGGTCGAGGCGCTAGGGAAGTAGATTGATGAAATGAATGAAATAGGTCGGCCAGAAAGGGGGAATCAGCCTAGACCAAGAAGTGTGATAAGGACGGGGGTGTCTAGTATTTTGTGTAAACGCTTTTTTAAAATGCGGGCATCCGCTCTTCAAATTGAATACTGAACCGTACCAACGCCGCTCGCCAGTCGCGGATTGGCA
>CAUPHX010000206.1:0-6163 GCA_963511125.1 uncultured Deefgea sp.
GGTATTGAGCCAGCGGAATGGCTGAAGGACACGCTGGAAAAACTCCCCACTTGGCCGAACAGCCGGATTGATGAATTACTGCCGCTGCGCGGCTAATGCATTTCAGATCGACTGGCTAGGTGACTGCGCCGGACGCATACATTGTGCGCACAATTATCGTCGGTTGATTGAGCAATTTGGTCTAAAAGCCTCGATGTCACGCAAAGGCAATTGCTATGATAATGCGCCGATGGAGAGCTTCTGGGGTAGTTTGAAAAATGAGCTGATTCATCATCAGAGTTATAAAAGTCGTGAATTCGCCATCAGCAGCATCAGGGAGTACATAGAAATATTTTATAACCGTCAACGGCGACATTCTCGCCTTGGCAATGTAGCGCCTGCGGTATTTGCCCAAAACTTCAACAAAAACCGCAAGTGCGTATGAAATAGGTGTGTCTACTATTGACAGGACAGGTCATTGTTGAGCCTACTTGATACCCCTGAAATTATGAAGGCCGAGAACTTATGGGTAGCGGCCTTTGCTTTTTAACGCGCTTACGACTGATCGGCCGAAGCGGATATATTCGGCATCATTGTTTAACGGTTATTCAGTTATTCAAGACGAGCAGCTGTAGTGCGATATGCCGCCTGCGTAAAAAAATTCTTCCGGTTTTAGTCGGTAATATTTCTCTTCAATTGCCTCACTTTGCTCACCATATGGGTCATTAAGCACCTGTTTCAGCTCTTCAATTAATGAATAGTCGCCTTGTTTCGCTTGTTCATAGGCGGGTGCAACTAGCCATTCGCGCCAGGTGTATTTTGGATTGGTGAGTAGCATGTTGATTTTAATCGTATTTAAATCTTGTTTTTCATTTGCTAATAGATTGAGCCATTGGTCTAGCCAATGCTGCCATTGCTGATCACGCTCAACGGAAGTAGATTGATAAAAGCTCTTTTTCAAGCTATCGATCTCTCTAGGTATATGCGATAACTCGCGAAAAAAGATGGTGTAATCAAGCTTTGTTTGAGTCATTAACTGTACTAACTGGCTAAACAGTTGAGGGGGGAATTCGCTCAGGCCCAGTTTTGCGGCCCACATGGTTTGACATTGCTGCTGGATCTCAACTTTAAAGCCACTGCGAACTTCATCTAATTGGGCTATTGCCTGCTCATCTTTCGCGAGCAGAGTCCGTAGTGCCTGCCAAAACATATGAAAATTAGCCTCGGCGGCGGCGGGTTGGTTAAAAAAGGCGAAGTGCTGGCCACCGCCAGTCCACGGCTGAAAGTCGGGGTCAAAGGCTTCACAAAACCCAAATGGGCCGTAATCTAAGGTCAATCCACCCGCCTGGCAGTTGTCACTATTGAAATTACCCTGGCAGAAGCCAACGCGTAACCAATGTGCGACGAGATTACTTAAACGCACTCTAAACGATTTAGCCAACTCAATAATCTGTTGGTGAAACTCTAGACTTGGATCTATTTCGTTTTGATACTCGCGCTCAATTAAATGTGCCACGATGTCTGTTAGCTCTGGCAGCGCATTTTCATGCGCGTTAACAAGTGCTCGACGGGCAAACAGCTCAATCTGGCCGACGCGCAAAAATGATGAGGCGACGCGAGTCGAAATGGCAACAGGGTTGTCCACCATGATATCGGGATCAGCTGAATCGGAGTTTGGCGAATACCAAGGCCGGGCCGCAGTTTCTGACTTGGATACATATAAAGTGAGCGAACGAGAACTTGGCACGCCTAAGGCGTGCATATATTCTTGGGCCAAAAACTCGCGCACACTCGATCGCAGCACCGCTCGCCCATCGCCGCCGCGACAGTAGGCGGTTGGCCCGCCACCTTTTAATTGCATTTCATAGCGTTGACCGCGAAAGACGCCTTCAAAAACCGACATTGCACGACCATCACCGTAGCCGTTACCGGTGCGAAAGGGGCATTGTTGGGTATATTCGGTCCCGTATATCGACAGTGCATATCCTGTTGCCCAGCCATAGCGCACCATCGGCGCAGGAGCCTGACTTAAATCACCGGAAAATAGCTGCCTAAAGCCATCATCATGGGCGAGGGCATCAGCGATGCCCAATTGAGCAAATAAGGCTTGGCTATGGCTGACATATTCAGCATCGGCAATCGCTGTGGGTTTTACTCGGACATAATGACCAGAAAACACTTGTCGCGCTCGGTGATCGTCACCGTCTGATGTTCCATTTGGGTCTGGTGTCAGCCTATCCATCAAAGAATAATCTACAGCGTTTGCGAAAGTCGCTAAATCTGAAAAGCTAGGCTGCGGGCAAGCGTTTGATAGGTCGGTCATCGCCGAAATCCTTTATGATCTTTGGTATTAAGAGGCACTGCACAAAGCAGAGTATGCGAAGCCTTTTGAATAGCCGTATAGGCAACGCGTACTTTAGTGTCTTTTGGCTTGGCTTGGCTTGGCTTGGCTTGGCTGGGCTGGGCTGGCTATTCACTTGCAGGATCTTACCTGATGGCCAAATGATGATTATATCGGCATTCTAAATCAAGATCAACCTTGCTGCTGTGAACATCTATTCTTGCGATGGTTCCCGCTGTGGTGATGATTTATTGGCGCATCTCAAATCTAATCAATAGCGGAGTCGACACCCAGTCCACCAGTAAACACCATAATTGACTTAACTTATCAACTTGGTGTGGTTGAGTAGCTTAGCTACCCCGCGTCGTTTGCTATCAATTATTGCTTTCATCCCAATTTGATCAAATCCATGTAAAATGCGAATCGTTCGCAATATTATGTTTGGGTGCTGATCGTGCAAGCTGTAGCGCAAGGGGTGGTCGTCGAGTCGTGTTATCGGGAGCATCAATCGTGGCTGCAGGCGTGGTTGCAGCGGCGTTTGGCTTGCTCGGCGCTAGCGGCGGATTTGGCGCAGGATACTTTTGTGCGTTTGCTGGGCTCGTACAGTGTGAAATTGCCTGAGCCAATTCTGGAGCTACACGCTTAGTTGGCCAGTGCCGCCAAGTGCGTACTGATCGATCATTATCGCCGCACGATGCTAGAGCAGGCTTATTTTTAGGCTTTGCAATGCCTGCCTGAGTCATTTCATCCCTCTCCCGAAACTCAGGCGCTACTGCTGGCGACCTTCATTGAGATCGTCACAATGCTGGATGGCTTGCCTATCGCTGGTAAACCCTAGGTGTCGGGGACGTACCTGTTTTGAAGTACAACTGGTATTAATTTCTCATTAACATCAAAGGGTATATTGATGAATAAATCTAAAAATAAGTTCTTGGTTAATATACCCATGGGTTTTTATCGATGACCTCTCTTTCTTTACGGCGCTGGAGCTGGGTACATAAATGGTCCAGCCTCGTGTGTACTGTGTTTATGCTCTTGCTGTGCATCACCGGCTTGCCGATGATTTTCCAGCATGAAATCGGCCAATGGACTGGCAAGATGGTTGCCGCACCTGCATTGCCGCAGACTTTGCCTTTGGCCAATCTCGATCGCATTGTTGCCAGTGCGCAGGCGCTGCATCCGGATAAAACCGTCGATTTTTTATTTCGCGAAGTGGACGAGCCCAATGTCTGGTTTACTGCCTTGCACGATACACGGACTGAAGCAGTATTAGTCGAGTAGGCGACGCGCTGCGTCGATGACTATATCGACAGCAGTGTGTTCTGCCGCTTTCATAGCTGCGGCATCTGGGATTTCCTGCTGGGTTCGGTTGACGATCACTCCGGCAACCATGCCGGCGCGTAGACCTAGCGCTGAACACATGGTGAGTAAGGTGGCTGATTCCATTTCATAGTTCATCACACCTAAAGCTTGCCACTCCGCCATTGAACCTTGCAGTTGACTCACAACGCGGCCCGAAAAGGTGTCGTAGCGCTCTTGCCCAGGGTAGAAGGTGTCTGATGACGCAGTGATGCCGACATGCAAACGAACGCCTGCCTCTTTGCTAGCGGCAACTAGGGCGGTTGTGCAGTCAAAGTTAGCTACGGCGGGGTAGCTTAGTGGGGCAAAATGCAGGCTGGCGCCATCTAGACGGACTGATGCTGTGGTAACTAGAACGTCGCCGACCTGAATGTCCGATTGAATTGCGCCTGTCGTACCCACGCGTAAAAAGGTGCGGATCCCCAACTGGGCGAGTTCTTCGACCGCAATAGAGGTCGATGGACCGCCGATACCCGTTGATGTAATTAATACAGATTGACCATTGATCTCGCCGATCCACGTGGTGAATTCACGCAGACTGGCTAACTTGCGAGGATTGTTCAATTTTGCGGCGATACGCTCAACGCGTGCCGGATCACCAGGAACGATAGCCAGTGTGGCGCCAGCGAGTTGATCACGTGTGAGGCCAAGATGAAATACGTCTGAGGGTTGCTCGCTATGGGACATGATTAGATTCCTATAATAAATGAATGATTTATCGTGTATTTGAGTGCTGCAGGCACTCTGGGATAAAGGACGTACCATACTCAAAACCGGGCAGCCCAAAGGCTAGCGCTAGACTTTGGCCGATATCAGCAAAGCTGCTGCGCAAGCCGAGACTACGAGCCGGAATGCGCGCGCCGTATACCAAAGCGGGCACGTATTCGCGGGTGTGCTCGGTGCCCGGCCAGCTTGGATCGCAGCCGTGATCGGCGGAAAGCACTAGGACATCGTCAGGCGCTAGGCGAGCCAATAGCTCCGGTAGGCGCAGATCAAAGGCTTCTAGTGCGCGGGCGTAGCCGCAGATGTCACGGCGGTGGCCGTACTTTTCGTCAAAATCAACAAAGTTACTCATCACAATACTAAAGTCGGGGGCGTCATCGACCGCTTTTAATGTCGCATCCCAAATCGCATCTAAGCCCGATGCTTTGACTTTACGGTTAATGCCTTGGTGAGCAAAAATGTCAGCGATTTTTCCAACCGAAATCACGGTGCCGCCAGCTTGATAGAGCTGATCCAGTAATGTGGGGGCCGGCGGACTAACTGCGTAGTCGCGGCGATTTCCGGTGCGTGCAAAACTGGCTGCATCATGACCATTAAATGGGCGAGCAATGACGCGGCAGATGTTGTACGGGCGTAATGCGGCAAATGCAATTTCGCACAGTTGATATAAGCGTTCTAAACCGAAATGCTCTTCGTGTACGGCGATTTGAAAAACCGAGTCACCGGAGGTATAGAAAATAGGTTTGCCAGTGCGGCAATGCTCTTCACCCAAACGCTGAATGATTTCAGTACCTGACGCGTGGCAATTACCTAGAGAGCCTGGTAACGCAGCAGCTTCTATCAATTGAGTTAAAAATTCAGCCGGAAAGCTATTTTGTTTGTCGTGAAAATAGCCCCAGTCGCTCAATACGGGGACGCCGGCCAGCTCCCAATGGCCAGAGGGAGTATCTTTGCCAGTGGAAATCTCGCTCGCGGCACCCCAAGCTGCAAGTGGCTGAATGTTTGGATTGCAACCGGCGGGTATGCTTCCGCTCGCCATTTGACTAGCCAGCGCCAGCCCCATACTCTCTAAGTGTGGGATGTTTAATGGGCCACTACGACCTTGTTCGGCTAGGCCTTGTTGGCAGTGTTCTGCAATATGGCCGAGTGTATTGGCACCGCAGTCATTGAACTTGTCTGCGTCGGGGGCTGCGCCGATTCCGAGTGAGTCCAGAATCAGGATGATGGCTCGCATCGAAAATCTCCGGATGAATTAAAGCCGCGCGCAGCCTTGGCTGGCGCGGCTCACAGTTTAAGTTAAGCTAAAAAAGAGCCCGGCAATGGTGGCGCTCATCAGATTGGAGAGCGATGCGGCCAAGACCACGCGCACGCCGTAACGGCTCACTTCAGCACGACGCTCAGGCGCAACCGCAGCAAAACCGCCGGTAAGCACTGCAATTGAGGCGAAGTTAGCGAAACCGCACAAGGCAAACGATAGAATGATTAGCGTTTTTTGGTCCAACATGGTCAATCCCGCCGCTGCCACGCTTTGAGCGTCTTGCAGGTAAGGAGATAGGCTAACGTAAGCAATAAATTCGTTCAGAATTAGCTTCTGACCCAAGAAATTCCCCGCTAGACCCGCATGTTCCCAAGGCACACCAATTAACCACGCCAAAGGTGCAAATAGCACACCCAGTAAGCTTTCAAGATTGGTGTTCTCATAACCAAACAAACCTGCGATACCGCCCACGATGCCGTTGAGTAAGGCGATCAAACCGACAA
>CAUPHX010000207.1:0-6161 GCA_963511125.1 uncultured Deefgea sp.
CCTCATCCAAACCCACCGTCGAAACAAAATAGCCACGCGCCCAAAATACTTCTCCAGTGAAGTTTTTCGTCCTGCCACCAAATTGTCGCGCAATCGTGATCGCGCTTTTTCCTTTGATAAAACCGACTTTATTTGACAGCGCATACTTTGGCGGTACGCTGATACACATATGCACGTGATCCGGCATGAAGTGCCCTTCTACAATCTGGCAACCTTTTTGCTGTGCCAGCGCATGAAAAATAAGCCCAAGGTTACGGCGCAACGCGCCGAACAAACGCTTCTTTCACGCCTTCGGGCTAAATACCACGTGATATTTACAATCCACCGCGTATGACTCAGACTTTGATACTCTTTCATTTTAGGCTCCTTCACTTGATCGAGATAGAAGCTTCACAACGACCGAAGCATAGGTCAAACCTTGGTGAGACCCCCGGCAGAGCTGGGGGGTTACCTCAGATTAATTAATGCGGCAGAACCTGCAAGACTGGGAGGCCTTGGGCCAAAACTTTTGCTTTACTCCTTAAATTTCGCAGCTGCGCTATTGAGTGATGATAAAATGCGCCAATGAACGCACCTGCCTATATCCGACCTGCGTATATCCATTTACGCCTCCATTCCGAGTTTTCAGTTTCTGACGGCATTGTCCGTTTAGAAGATGCCGTCAAACGCGCCAAAGCCGACAAAATGCCAGCGCTTGGCATGTCGGATTTGATGAATTTATTCGGTCTGGTGAAGCAGTACAACGCGTGCCGCAATGCGGGGATTAAGCCGATTATCGGCTTGGATGCTTGGATCGAAAATCCAGATAACCGCGACAAACCCTTCCGCACGCTGTTGATTTGTAAAAATCGCGACGGATACGGCCGCCTGTGCGAGCTGATCACGATGGCTTTTCGCGATAACCAATATCGCGGCCGAGGCGAACTCAAAAAAGAATGGTTTACCACGGGTGATAATAGCGGGCTGATTGCGCTATCTGGCGCGGAGCTGGGCGAAATCGGCCAGCAGTTTTTGGCGAACAATCCAGACCTCGCCACCGCTGCGGCGCAATGGTGGGCGGCGCAATTTCCTGATAGTTTTTACCTCGAAATCCAGCGCACTGGCACGCAAGCGAGCGAAACCAGTTTGCAGCGCCAGCTCGATTTGGCGGGTGAACTCAATCTGCCGGTGGTCGCCACGCATCCAATCCAATTTATGGATCCGGATGATTTTAAAGCGCACGAAGCGCGCACCTGCATTTCGGCTGGCTTTGTCATGAACGACAAGCGCCGCCCAAAAGATTTTACGACCGAGCAATATTTCAAAACTACGGCGCAAATGCAGGAGTTGTTTGCCGATTTGCCAGAAGCACTCGCCAACACCGTAACGATTGCGCAGCGCTGCAATATTGAAATTGTGCTCGGCAAAAATGTATTACCGCCCTTCCCGACGCCAGAAGGCATGACGTTGGATGATTTCTTGGTGTATGAGGCTAAACGCGGCTTAGAGATGCGCCTTGCGCAGCTATACCTTGATGAAGCTAAGCGTGAAGCAGAGCGCCCTCGTTATTACGAACGACTCAAAATTGAAACCGATACCATTGTTAATATGGGCTTTCCCGGTTACTTTTTGATCGTTGCCGACTTTATCGCCTGGGGCAAAGTGAATGGCTGCCCAGTGGGGCCAGGCCGTGGTTCAGGTGCGGGTTCGCTCGTTGCGTACAGTCTTGGCATTACCGATATTGATCCAACCGCCTACGCGCTACTTTTTGAGCGCTTTTTGAATCCAGAACGCGTTTCAATGCCCGACTTTGATATCGACTTCTGCCAAGAAAATCGCTGGCGCGTCATTGAATACGTACGGGAAAAATATGGCGCGGATGCCGTTAGCCAGATTGCGACTTTCGGTACGATGGCAGCTAAAGCGGTAGTGCGCGACGTCGGCCGTGTGCTCGATTTGCCGTATATGTTCTGCGATGGGGTTTCCAAACTGATCCCTGCCGCGCCCGACAAACAATATAGCCTCGACGACGCGCTCGAAATGGTGCCAGAACTCGCTGAGCGCGTTGAGCGTGAAGAAGAGCTCAAAGAGCTATGGGAGCTAGCGAAAAAGCTTGAAGGCTTAACGCGCAATATCGGTATGCATGCCGGTGGTGTGTTGATTGCGCCGAATAAAATCACTGATTTTTGCCCTGTATATCAAGCCGCAGGCGACGATGCCTCGCCCGTGTCGATGCTCGATAAAGACGACGTTGAAGCCGTTGGCTTGGTCAAGTTCGACTTTTTGGGGCTGCGAAATCTCACGATTATTGAACTGGCGCTGCAATACATTAAAACACAAACGGGTGAATACCTCGACTTAATGAGTCTGGGTTTTGGCGATCAAGCCGCCTACCAAGTATTCCGCGATGCCAATACCACTGGCGTGTTTCAGGTCGAGTCGGACGGGATGAAACGCTTGCTTGAAAAGCTCGCGCCTGACCGTTTTGAAGACATTATTGCGGTATTGGCGCTGTACCGTCCGGGTCCGCTCGGTTCGGGGATGGTCGACACTTTTATTAATCGTAAAAAAGGTCTCGAAGCCCCCGATTATTTCCACCCTGACCTCGAAAAATGTTTAGAGCCGACTTACGGCGTTATCGTGTATCAAGAGCAAGTGATGCAGATTTCGCAGATTATCGGTGGCTACACGCTTGGCGGCGCCGATATGTTGCGCCGTGCGATGGGTAAGAAAAAGCCAGAAGAAATGGCCAAGCACAGGGAGACGATTGCTGAGGGTGCGGCCAAGCTAGGCTATGACCCGAAGCTCGCCGAGACCTTGTTTGACTTGATGACCAAGTTTGCCGAGTACGGTTTTAATAAATCACATACCGCAGCGTACGCGGTGGTGTCGTATCACACGGCTTGGCTTAAAGCGCATCACACCGCAGCGTTTATGGCGGCGACGATGTCGTCCGAGTTGGATAATACCGAACAGCTCAAAGTATTTTATGACGACTGTCTCGACAAAAAGAACAAACTCGTCATCTTGCCGCCCGATTTAAATGAAAGTTTTTACCGCTTTGTTCCCGTCGGCAAAAAGCAAATTCGCTATGCGCTCGGCGCGATTAAAGGCGTTGGCGAAAGTGCAGTCAATATGATTGTGGCTGAACGAGAGAAAAACGGTCCGTTCAAAGACTTGTACGATTTATGCAGCCGCACCGACAAAAAAGAAGTCAATAAACGCGTCGTCGAAGCGCTGATTCGAGGTGGTGCGTTTGATGCAATTGAGCCGCATCGTGCCAAACTCATGGCCAATGTCGAGCAGGCGATGGCGGTGGCCGAAGCCGAATTGGACAATGCCAACCAATGCAGCTTGTTTGACATGCTTGTACCTGCTGAGTCTCAGCAAATAGAACACCTTGCAGCGGAGCCGTGGGACGACAAAATCAAACTCGCCGAAGAAAAAACGGCGATCGGGTTTTATCTATCGGGCCATCCGTTTGATGCGCACGCCAGACCAATCAAAGGGCTGATCAAAACTCGACTTGATCGCCTGCAAAATCAGCGTGAACCGCAGTTTATCGCAGGGATTGTCGCGGGGATGCGGATTAAAAATGGCGACCGCGGTCGGATGTGCTTTTTGCAGCTTGATGACGGGCATGCCAAAGTGGAGCTGACGCTGTATTCGGAATCGTACGAGGCCAATCGCACCAAGCTTAAAGAAGACACACTGCTGGTCATCGAGGCCAAAATATCCGAAGACCGTTTCTCTGGCGGGCAGCGAATTATTGCCGATCGGGTGTTTGATCTGGCCGAAGCGCGTAGCCATTTTGCGCGGGCGTTGAAAATCAATATGGGCAGTGAGGCCGATGCAGCTCGTTTGAAACAATTACTCGCCCCGCACACCGCAGAACACGGTTGCGCAGTCGAAATTGACTATCAAAATACCGAAGCGCGCTGCCAAATGACCCTCAATCACGCGTGGCGCGTTTTATTGCGTGATGAATTACTTGCCGATTTACGCGGCTGGCTTGGCCCCCAAGCCGCAGAACCTCGCTTCTAAAGAAGTATTGCCATCTAAGCCTCAAAAAATATGGCCTAGATGGCAATACGTCAATATTTCAATAAGTACTCGTGCCAATTTTTATGGCAAGGCGTCGAAGCCGCAGGCAGTACATCTAGTACGACAAGGCGAGACAACGATGCAAGAAAATTTTTGTTTATCTATTTACCCTCAGTTCTCATTCTATTTTTAGCAAGGCAGCCTGCAATAGGCTTTTTGATTTAAGTCAAATTCTTACAGCCTTTTCGCCACTTTTCACATTCCATTTCTACCGCCAAAGGCATAAGATATTGTCATGAAAGAGATATTTATTTATGCAGAAGTTTCGCCTTTTCATCTACTGACTGGCTGGGGTTTGTAGTTGAAAATATTCAATAACATATTCCAGCGCATGATGTAGATCAATTTTCAGAATGCCATTATTGTTACGATGATTTAATTGTTATTTGTAGAATGCTTTGCCCAACCCGGCGAACGGATAAGCTTTCAATAAAAAATTGATAGCTTCGGCCCAAAGATTGTCAAACAGACATTGCCCACAGGAGTCTCACCCCATGAATGCCCCTCAAGAAAACCTGCAAATCAACGCTTGGCGTAATTTCACCGCAGGTGAATGGCAAGAAAAAGTACTGGTTCGCGAGTTTATTCAAGCCAACTACACGCCGTACACGGGTGATGATTCATTTTTGGCAGGACCGACTGAACGCACCACGCAATTATGGACAGAATTGTCTGCGCTTCTTAAAGAAGAGCGCAAACGTGGTGTGTTGGAAGTATCTACTTCAATCGGCTCTAGCATCACTGCGCACGGCCCTGGCTACATCAACAAAGATTTGGAAACCATCGTTGGTTTGCAAACCGATGCCCCGCTGCGCCGCGCGATTATGCCAAACGGCGGTTTGAAAATGGTTGAGAATGGCCTGAAAGCCTACCATTTTGAAATGAATCCACAGATCAAAGATATTTTTACTAAATATCGTAAAGATCACAACAACGCCGTATTTGATGCCTACACGCCAGAAATCATGGCCTGCCGTAGCTCAGGTGTGATTACCGGCTTGCCAGATTCATACGGTCGTGGCCGGATTATCGGTGACTATCGCCGTGTGGCGCTGTACGGTGTGGATTTCCTGATTGCGGATAAAAAACGCGAAAAAACAGAAATCGACAATGTGCCGTTTACCGAAGCCATTATTCGTTTGCGTGAAGAACTATCAGAGCAAATCAAAGCGCTGTCAGAACTCAAACAAATGGCGAAAAACTACGGTTTCGACATTGGTCGCCCAGCAGGTACGGCACAAGAAGCCGTGCAATGGCTGTACTTCGGTTACTTGGCTGCGGTAAAAGAACAAAACGGCGCAGCAATGTCGATTGGCCGGATTTCGACCTTCCTTGACGTGTACTTCGAGCGTGATTTGGCTGAAGGCACGATTAACGAATCACAAGCACAAGAATTGATCGACCATCTGGTGATGAAATTGCGCATCGTGCGTTTCTTGCGTACGCCAGAATACGATGATTTATTCTCGGGCGATCCAACTTGGGTAACTGAATCTATCGGTGGTACCGGTGAAGATGGCCGTACTTTGGTCAGCAAATCCAGCTTCCGTGTATTGAACACACTGTACAACCTTGGCCCAGCACCAGAGCCAAACTTGACCGTATTGTGGTCAACTTCATTCCCGCAAGGCTTTAAAGAGTTCTGCGCGAAAGTATCGATCGACACCTCGGCGATTCAATACGAAAACGACGATTTGATGCTACCAAAATGGGGCGATGATTATGCGATTGCCTGCTGCGTTTCAGCGATGCGCGTGGGTAAGCAAATGCAATTCTTCGGTGCAAGGGTGAACTTGGCCAAAGCCATGCTCTATGCAATCAACGGCGGTGTGGATGAAAAAACAGGCAAAGTCGTTGCCAAAGGTTTCGAGCCGATCAAGAGCGATATCCTTGAATACGATGAATTGATGCCGAAATTTAATGCCATGCTCGACTGGTTGGCAAAAACGTATGTTACTGCGCTCAATTCAATCCATTACATGCACGATAAATATTCGTACGAACGCATCGAAATGGCATTGCACGACCGTGACATCTTGCGCACGATGGCCTGCGGTATCGCTGGTTTGTCAGTGGCG
>CAUPHX010000208.1:0-6116 GCA_963511125.1 uncultured Deefgea sp.
CATTGGCGCACTAAAGTATTGAAGCTTCGATAGTTTCGTCAGTACGGATTTCGTTTGAAAAAGACAAGTTCACGCCGGTTTTTGCGATGATCTCGGCTTTGCTCACATTGGGAGCGAGTTCAATGACGCGGATTCCGGCCTTCTCGACTTTCATCGCCCCCAAATCGCTAATAATCAAATCAACTACGCCAAGGCCGGTCAGCGGCAGCGTGCAGTTGGGCAGAATTTTATGCTCTTCAGTACCATCTTTTTTGCTCGCCACATGCTCCATCAGCACAATAATGCGGCCGACGCCGGCGACCAGATCCATCGCACCGCCCATGCCTTTGACCATCTTGCCCGGAATCATCCAATTGGCCAGATCGCCGCGCTCGCTGACTTGCATTGCGCCCAAAATCGCCAAATTAATCTTGCCACCACGAATCATGCCAAACGAGTCGGCAGAGCTAAAGGTCGCCGAGCCGGGCAAGGCGGTAATGGTTTGTTTGCCGGCGTTAATCCAATCGGCGTCGATGTCGTGTTCGAGTGGGAATGGGCCAATGCCCAATAAGCCGTTTTCCGATTGCAGCCACACTTCGATTCCCGCTGGGACATGATTGGCGACCAAGGTCGGCAAACCGATACCTAAATTCACGTAATCGCCATCGCGTAGCTCTTGCGCGGCGCGCGCGGCCATTTGTGCTCTGTTCCAAGCCATGTGGTTTCCTTTAGTTAGCGCGAGTGGTGCGTTGTTCGATGCGTTTTTCTGGTGTGGGATTGTGAACGATGCGATGCACGAAAATCCCCGGCGTATGGATTTCATCGGGATCAAGTTCACCGTTTTCGACCATGATTTCCACTTCAGCGACCGTAATCTGCCCCGCCGTTGCCACCACCGGATTGAAATTGCGCGCCGTGCCACGGTAAACCAGATTGCCAGCCTTGTCGGCTTTCCATGCTTTGACTAGCGCCACATCGGCGATGAGCGCGGTTTCCATAATGTGCGGCACGCCGTAAAATTCACGCACTTCTTTGCCTTCCGCCACCAAAGTGCCGACGCCGGTCCGGGTATAAAAAGCGGGAATGCCTGCGCCGCCCGCGCGGAGTTTCTCCGCCAACGTACCTTGCGGGGTGAACTCGATTGCTAGTTCGCCACTTAGATATTGCCGCTCAAATTCTTTGTTTTCGCCCACATACGACGAAATCATTTTCTTAATTTGCCGCGTCGCCAGCAGCAGGCCAAGGCCAAAACCATCCACGCCGGCATTATTCGAAATCGCGGTGAGCTGCTGTACGCCCGAATCGCGTAAAGCGGTAATCAAGGCCTCTGGAATACCGCATAAGCCAAAACCACCCACAGCAATCATTTGCCCATCGGCGACAATATCAGCCAGTGCGGCATCGGCATTGGGATACAGCTTGTTCATCAAGACATCCTTGGTTTGAGCGCAGGGCCGCTTAGTATAGTTGGATTTATGGCAAAGCCCACGCCGATTGGGCTGCTGGTATCAATCAGTTTGTCACGGCTGCCGACCAATGAAAATGCAATCATCGCTCACGATACTTTGCAATGATTAACTCACGGTACTCAAATTAAGCGAATGAGTGATTCAGCGAACTTCACCAGCTTGGCGTCGGCATGGCTGATTTCGCAGTTGCACATTACGGACACCGCGAGGTTTTTACTTGGGATCATCAGGGTGTAGCTTGCGCTACCGTCCCCTGAGCCATCGTGCACGCTGATTGCGCCGTGCTTGCTTGACTGAATAATCGACCAACCCAGCGCGTAATGATCGAGCGGGGTGTGCAGTTGCTTGAAATTAGCTTGGTCGAGTAATGTTGATTCGCCGCGCAATCCCAACAGGTGTTCGCGTAAAAACACGCCGTAGTCAGGCAAAGATAAGGTGAGGCCGCTAGCGCTGCTCAGCGCAAACTGCAATTGTCTTTTTTCGCTACTGGTTTTTTCGACCTGCCAAGTTGACTCGCCAAACCAGCGCACCGACCGCCAGCGGTGGCCGAGCACCGGCCAGTAATAGCCAAATCGTGAACTAATATTAAGTGGCTGCAGTACATGCTGCTGCAGTAGATTTTCATAGGTATTGCCGCCTATCGTTTCAGCAATAATGCCTACAATTAAATACCCTAGGTCAGAGTAATTCGTTTTGTGCGGGCTGCTGCGGGGCTGCTGTAACACCCAACGCGCTGCGGTGGTGCGGTCCGCAATCGGATTACCACCCAGCATCGCCAATAAACTGGGGTAATCCATTTCGTGGAAATCGCGCGGCAAGCCCGACCGATGCTGCAGTAATTGAGCCACGGTGACGCTGTGATAGTCGGGGCACATTTGTTCACGCCAAGCGGGCAGCAACTCGGCTAATGTAGCATCCCAACGCAATTTACCTTGCTCAATCAAACGGGCAATTAAGGTTGCGGTCACGGCTTTGCTGAGCGAGCCAAGTTGAAAGTGATCGGTGATTTGAATTAAATCTGCCGCATCAATACGCCGCAGACCACTGCAAGCGCTGTGAATGTGATCTTGGCTTACCAGCACGGCGGCTAGCGCGGGTAAATCATGCTCAAGACGAAAGCGGTCTACTTCAGTTTGAAGTTGTGCTTGGCTAAAAGGCGCTGCGGGGTTCGCTGGGAGCGGATGACTGGGCGGTTGATTTGCCCCTACCGAGCTAGCGATAAAACCATAGACATTACGGAACAAGAATTTAAAATGCATCTGGATTTCCTTTGATCGGTATGGGCTGTAAAGCGGCTTTGGCCTGCGCCTTACCAGGTGTATTGCAATTGAGTCGAGAAGGCCGCGCTGCCTTTTGCTTTCACCAGCGAGCTGTCTGCGGCGTCGCCGAGCAACTGGTTGTAGCTTAGGTTGGCGATCAAGCGCAGCTCTTTGCTGATTGGCACAATACCAGTGACTCCCACGCTACCGAGTTCGAGACCACCGCCTGCGCTATACGCTTTAAAGCCACTTTTCTTGGCTTGTTGTGCCGTGACGCCATACCAGCGCTGTTGATATTCGGCATTGCTGGCGGTGAGTGAGCTATTCAAAATCAGCGTGAAGTCTTCATTGCCGTAGACCGTGTAGTCCGCGCCGAGTGTCATTTGAAGACCACGATTTTTTTCCGACAAGCCAGTCACAATCTCAGTGGAAAGGTCTAAGTCACCCAGAGTGTAATTGAGTGCTAGTCCCGCTTGTGCGGCGGCTTTAATATCGCCCATGCCCTTTAAAGTAAGTTTGTCGGTGAGTTTGTCTTTTTCTCTGCGGCCGCCGCTCATGCCAAGAAAAATCGCCGCTTGCCAGTCCGGATTATCCGCATAGCTCCAACCGATTCCTTTGCTGGTTCCCATAAAAAAACCGGAGCGATGCGCAACATCAAGACTAGGCATCGCGCCGCCTTTATAGACCTCGCCGCCCATGACTTCGGGGGCATATCCCGCCCCAAGCCCTGCCACCACTTGCCAGTTTTTACCATCACTGGCTTCCGACCACAGGCTTTGTAAGCGCGATAAACCGAGCTCATTGCTCGAATCAAGCGCAACTTCTTCAGCCATTGCGGCTTGGCTTAATAAAAGTACAGACAAAATAATTGGGTAGCGCATGAAGTTCTTCCTTAGTTAGAAATGGTGCTGATTCGGCGTTGAGTACAGATAGGGTTTGCCAAAGTTTGAGCGGATTGATCCGTCGCTTTATACCGAGCTGCTGCTAATTTCGGCTCGGGTACTGGCTCAGTAGCCAACAAGCGTTCGAGATCCCATGGTGTTCGATACAAGCTCCACATCGTTTTCTCCAATGTAAAAATAAATTCATGTCACGCCGGCTTCGTTCGCTGAACAATCTTGAATGAGCAGTGCTGATGAATTGCAATCATTATGACTAACGTAAGCTTAAGCCAAGCTTAAGATGCATCAGCTAAAGGAGCGGCTCGCATATTTAATGTTTGAAGACGACCTCGATCTCGGGTTCGCACTCCAGCAGGCACTGCAGACATCACTCATGAATGACGGCGTAGCATGGGCATTCCAAATCAGAAAATGCCGCCAGCCCGACAGTTAATTGCCGAATTAATTGAAAAATAAAGGAAGCGTTTTAAATAACCGAGCCAGCCAATCTTTATTCATTGAATGGATTGCTGCTGTATTCAGGCACTGATCGCGAAAAATGAATCGCATCTAGTCTATCAATTGACCATAAAAGGTACTGTGCGTTATTTAAAGTCGCCTAGAAACTGTGAAATATCGCTTTGTAATTGGTTGATCACAAAATAACGCCGTGCATATTCAGCCCGTTTACGGTTAGGGATTTCTTCTGGTCGGCGCAGCTTAATCGAGGTATTGATATTAAAATCGCCACTTCTCCTGCACATTGATGCATTTTGCTCAATCCAAAATGAATCATAGTCTGCATTAATTATTTTTTTACCTTTCCACCACCATGCCCTTCGCCACCAAGCGCGATACATATGATTGTTGTTGCTCGTAGCGAGTATTAAATCCGACTTAAACCACTGACTTACAAAAATTAGTGCAAATAAAACGGCCTGTTTTGGACGTAAACCATGCAGCGCTTTTGTTGCAATTCGAATTGCCTCTGAACTACTAGAGCTGGGTGTGCCTTGAAGTCCTCCGATACTGATTATGGGTTTCTCACGACTTCCGACGAGTGAAAATGTAATGGTCGCTAATGCTATTTCATTATTAATATCGAAGAGGCTGATAGATAATTCACCTTCTTTTTCAAAATTTGTTTGTTTCAATTCTAATTTATATAAAAAATCATCACGGCCAGTTAAAGTAGCTAATTCAATGGTTTTATTCTTTGCGAGTGAGCGCCAGATAGGCTCAGGAACATAATGATGAAGCAGTTCAAAATGAGTACGAAGAATCTCCACCCTTGAGCCAATACTGAAATTTTTCCGTAAATAGGTTCTGTGAATCTTTTCTAGCAGTCGTGGGTTGTCTAAAAAAAACTCTTTGGCCACCAAATGCTCTTGCAGGAAAAACAACCAGTTTTTAGTCCACGGCGTGGTAATGATACTGCGTGAAATAAGCTTGAATCGTCGGCCATGGCTTGAATGACATCGGCTGGCCACTCGGTTAAGTTCTTTTAAAAATTTAAACATTATTTACCCAAATATTTATTTGCATGAGCTGAGTTAGTTCTTTAATGCCCGCTGCAACTATTTAAAATTAGTTGCGTATTTTTATTTATTTTAAGACGGTTTTTATTCGCGGTTGATCCGAATAAAAATCAGATCGATGGGGTCAAATTAATACTCCGTTGTCACTTTCAAAAATTTAAAAAGCAAAATGGTTTTTTGATTTGCTATCTAGTTTGTGTAGGATCGAGCGAAGGGTGAATCAGCAACGTTGTTTTGAAAGTACAAGCAGTATGACAAACGCAAGCTTAAGCCAAGCTTAAGATGCATCAGCTAACGTAGCGGCTTGCCTACTTAATGATTGAAGACCATCTCGATCTCGGGTTCGCACTCCAGCAGGCACTCAAAGCGCAGACATCACTCATGAACGACGGCGTAGCATGGGCATGCCAAATCAGGAAATGCCGCCAGCCCGATAGTTAATCGCCCAATTAATTGAAAAGCAGCGTTTTTAACAAACGAGCCAGCGAATCTTTATTAATTGAATGGATTGTTGCCGTATCTAGGCGCTGATCGCGAAAAATGAATCGCATCTAGTCTGTCGATGGCCATGTTCAGGTTTGGTGTTGATATGCATGAGAATGAGCTGAAGTAGCTCCTTCCCCACGGGCGGGGGAAGGTTGGGACGGGGGCAATGGATGTTTTGACGATAAATTCAACATCCACACCACATCTGAACATCACCTGTCGATTGCCCATGAAAGGTGATCTGCGTTATTTAAGGTAAGCTGCGTTTGGTGGACACGCCTGTTTGGTCAAATCGACTCAACAGGAGAGGCCGTATGAGTTATTGTTAGGAAAGACATTTTTGTGCTAAACCGCAGCCATAGACACGTAAGGCTGAACGCACCGTACCCAGATCGACCAACTGATAGGGGGGTGTCTAGTATTTTGTGTAAACGCTTTTTTAAAATGCGGGCATCCGCTCTTCAAATTGAATACTGAACCGTACCAACGCCGCTCGCCAGTCGC
>CAUPHX010000209.1:0-6091 GCA_963511125.1 uncultured Deefgea sp.
CCTGATGGTGTGGCGTTTGCGGTGCTGATTATGAATATCGCCACGCCGTTTATTGATCAATACACGCAACCGGCAGTCTTCGGTCGGAAAGCGGGCGCTAAAAAGGGAGCGAAGGCATGAAAACCATGGTGCAAAATGGCGTTCGTGGCGCGCTGACTTTATTGGTGTTTGCGGTGATTTTTACTGCGCTGATGGCGGGAACGTATGCGCTTACCAAAGACATCGTTGCTGAAAACGAGCGTAAAGCCAAAGTCGCTTTAATCGCACAAGTGTTGCCAGCGGGAAGTTTTGATAACGATATTTTGAAAGATGCGATGCCGCAAGACGCAGCAGCGCTCAAGCAATTGAATGCTGAGGCTGGCTCGCAAATCTTCCGCGCCCAGAAAGACGGTAAAACCAACGCCGTCGTCGTTGAAACAATCGCGCCTGATGGGTATTCGGGCAAGATTAAATTACTGGTTGGTGTTGGCGTCGATGGTCGGGTGCTCGGCGTGCGTGTTGTCGCGCATAAAGAAACGCCGGGGCTGGGTGATTATATTGATGCCGCTAAATCGGCTTGGATTGCTCAATTTGAAGGCAAATCGCTGACCGCACCGCAGGCCGATCAATGGAAAGTTAAAAAAGACGGTGGTCAGTTTGACTATATCGCTGGCGCGACGATCAGCCCGCGCGCTGTGGTGAAAGCCGTTAAAAACACGCTGGACTACGTTGCAGCTCAGCACGCTACTTTATTTGGAGTCTGAAATGGCCTTGATTAGCCAAGAAGAATCACAAAAGATTATTCACAATAGTATTTGGAAGCAAAATGCCGCACTCGGGCAGTTTTTGGGCTTGTGCCCAGTACTGGTGATTTCGAGCAATATCGTCAATGGCGTGTCGCTCGGTCTAGCCACAGCCTTGGTGATGCTGATTTCCAGCGCTGCAATTGCGGCGATTCGTGAGTTCATCCCGAACGAACTACGCGCGCCGATTTTTATTCTGATTATCGCCGCGCTGGTGACGATGGTTGATTTGCTGCTGAATTCGTACGTGCACGATTTATACGTGGTGCTGGGGATTTTCATTCCGCTGATTACGACCAATTGCATCGTGCTGGCTCGCGCAGAAGCCTACGCGTCGAAAAATGGCGTAACCGCTTCCGCGCTCGACGGATTGATGATGGGCTTGGGACTGACGCTGGTGCTGGCCATTTTGGGCGCGATGCGCGAATTGGTTGGTAAAGGTACGCTGCTATCTGGCATTGATTTGGTATTTGGCCCGTCGGCACAAGCGTGGGTGATTCACGTTATCCCCGCCGAATACAATTACCAATTCCTCCTCGCCATCTTGCCACCGGGCGCGTTTATTGGGCTGGGCTTTTTGATCGCGGGTAAACAAGCGCTGGATCGTCGGGCTGAGGCGAAGGCGAAATTGGCGGCGAAACAAGTTCAATTGCAAGAAGCCGCAGCCTAAGCGATGGGCGCACTATACGATCAGATTGGTCAGGTTTATAACGGCACACGACAAGCTGATCCGTTTTTATTGAGTCGGCTATCGGCTTTGCTGGATGTGTCGCCCGATGCGCGCTGTGTGGATGTGGCCTGCGGCACCGGCAATTACACGCGGGCGGTGGCTGCGCAGGGCGGGCAGTGGACTGCCTGTGATATTTCAAAGCAGATGCTCAGTGTCGCGGCGAAAACCGAAAGTGCCGTGCGCTGGCAACAGGCCGATGTGTTGGCACTACCGTTTGCTGATGGCAAATTTGCAGCCGCAATGACGACGTTGGCGATTCATCATTTTCCGGATTTGACTGCCGCTTTTATCGAAGTGCGCCGCGTGTTGTGTGCGGGCGGTCGCTATGTGTTGCTGACTGCGTTTACTGAGCAGATGCAGCATTATTGGCTGAACCGTTATTTCCCCATCATGATGGCCAAATCGAGCGCGCAAATGCCAACGAAGGCCGCGACTTTGGCTGCGCTGGATGCCGCAGGTTTTGATGTGCTGGCCATCGAGCCGTATAGCGTACAGGCCGATTTGCAAGATGCGTTTTTGTATTCGGGTAAATACGATGCCGCGCGTTATTTTGATCCCCTGATCCGCGCCAATATTTCTAGCTTTGCTAATTTGATTGAGGCTGATGAATTAGCTGCAGGCTTGGCGCAGCTGCGCGCGGATATCGCTTCGGGTCAGATTAATTCGTATATTCAAGCTGCTGAACATCCAGATGGCGATTACGCCTTTTTGCAATTGCAGGCTCGAGCATGAACAAACAAACCCGCCACACCTTCTACGCTCGTCTTGCCGAGCTAGAACCCAATCCTAAAACTGAACTCAATTACAGCACGCCGTTTGAGCTGCTCACAGCCGTGCTGTTGTCGGCGCAGGCGACGGATGTGGGTGTAAATAAGGCGACTAAGGTTTTATTTCCCGTTGCCAATACCCCTGCGGGGATTCTGGCGCTAGGGCTTGATGGGCTTGAGTCCTACATCAATACCATTGGTCTGTATCACAGCAAAGCCAAGCATTTGCTAGAAACCTGTCGGATGTTGATTGAGCTGCATGGTGGTGAAGTGCCGCGCGATCGGGAAAGTCTAGAGGCTTTGCCCGGCGTGGGGCGCAAGACTGCGAATGTGGTGATGAATACCGCATTTGGCATGCCAACCATGGCGGTTGATACGCATATTTTTCGCATTAGTAATCGGACGGGGCTGGCGAAGGGTAAGGACGTGCGTGCGGTGGAAGAGAAATTGCTGAAAGTAACGCCGCCGGAGTTTCTTCTCAACGCGCATCACTGGCTGATTTTGCACGGCCGCTACATCTGCAAAGCGCGCAAACCTGAATGCTGGCGCTGCGTGGTGAATGATGTTTGCGATTACCGCAACAAAATCATGTTGCCAACCAAAGGTTTTTGATGGGTATGTCAATGCAGGCTCTGTTGAATAATGGCTGCATTGATATACCCGGTGTCACTCCAAAACTGAACTGAATATATAGTGTTCTAGCTCCAAGCGATCCGTGGTGGTGAGTGGAATAAATTCAAGGCCATACTGAATCGATGTGGCGGGTGGTTCAGATTTTTGATTGCGCACGATGGCTTTGATGCTCATGGTGTGATCGATCCCGGCCGCATGCAGTCGCAACGCCATCGTAATTTCTTGTTCGGTTTCCAGTTGCAAACCCGAGCCTTCCAGCATCGCGCCACTGGCGGATAAATTTGTAATTCGCGCCGGCGTGCTGTGAATGCCATCACCGCTGACGCTCGCGATCAATTGCGCATTCACACGCAGACTATTTCTGAGTTGGCGAATTTGTAGCGTGTCTGGCCAACTCAGGTGGAAATAGGGGAAGGGCGTAAAGCACACTTGTTCGATGACGGCCTCAAATGACACGACATTTTTGCCTGCGATGGTTTTTGCTTTGATCGATTGCCCTTCACGAAACGGTAAAATCGCGCCTTGCGCATTGACTGCGCTGAGTAAGACGCCCGCTTTATCCAGCCAGCCGATCAGTTTTACCGATTCATTGTGGCTCATTGGGTCGATGCTCAACTGAATATGGAATGTCGTGCCTGGGGGGATTTTCATCTGCGCGAGATGGCGATTGATTGGCACCGCTTTTGGCGGGGTGACTTCAGGCGTGACTGCTGTTTCTTGGTGTACGCGAGCGCCGCCCACCGCACCAGCCACTCGTATACCGCGCCAAGCTGGATTGCGAAACATGCCTAGCTTGGCTAATGTCTCCAATTGTTTGGCGGTATGGATGATTTGACCCGCACTGAGCAGGAGCTGATTGTCGGCATCAAAAATCGCATACGGCACAGGCTCACCAATGGCAAGGTCTTGTTGGCGTAAAGGAACGAGGTCGGAATGGGGCATGGGGCGTCACCAATGATTCAATACTGCACATAATATAGCTTTGTATATATAGCTTTGTATATATAGCTTGTAATCCAACTTTACCATTCCGCCAAGCATCGGGGTGGTGACGTTGCTTTGTAGCGACGTGATACCATCCGTTTTCGCTATTTGACCGAGTTCCTCATGCTGCATCTGCTCAATCCCCCGCAACGCGAAGCCGTAAAATATTTGTCCGGTCCCTGTTTGGTGCTGGCGGGGGCAGGCTCGGGCAAGACACGGGTGATTACGCAAAAAATCGCGTATTTGATCGAAGAAGCGCAAATGGATGCGCGCAATATTGCCGCGATTACCTTTACCAATAAAGCCGCGCGTGAAATGCAGGAGCGGGTAGCGACTCTGCTGCCTGCCGCTCGCTTGCGTGGGCTGACGGTTTCGACCTTTCATAGCTTGGGCATGCGTATCTTGCGCGAAGAAGCGGGGCATCTAGGTTACAAACCAAAATTTTCGATTTTAGATTCGGCCGATTCTGCCAAAATCATCGCTGATCAGTTGATTACCACAGATAAATCATTGATCCGTTCGACGGTGAGTCAAATTTCGTCGCTGAAAAGTGATCGGATTTCGCCTGATCGCGCTTTAACGCTGGCTGCGTCCGAGGGTGAACTGCAGTTGGCGAAACTCTATCGGGCGTACCAAGATACTTTGTTTGCCTATCAGGCGATTGATTTTGATGATTTGATTCGCTTACCTGTCGATTTATTCGAGGCCAACCCCGAAGTCTTGCAAAAATGGCAGCATCGCCTGCGTTATTTATTGATTGATGAATACCAAGATACCAACACCACGCAATATCAATTGGTTAAACAATTGACTGAACTGACTGGCCAATTCACCGCTGTGGGTGATGATGACCAGAGTATTTATGCTTGGCGCGGTGCGAATGTTGAAAATCTGAACTTGCTGCGCGTCGACTTCCCAAAATTGCATGTGATTAAGCTAGAGCAAAACTATCGATCAGTGGCGCGGATTTTGCGCTGTGCGAATGCGGTGATCTCTAATAATCCGAAATTATTCGAGAAACAGCTGTGGTCGGATCTGGGGGTCGGTGATTTGATCCAGGTCGTCGAAACCAAGGGTGAGGACGATGAGGCCCGCTTGGTAGCTGAACGTTTGAAAATGCATATGGCGCTCAATGGCACGAGCTTTGCTGATTATGCGGTGCTGTATCGCGGTAATTTCCAGTCGCGGATCATTGAAGCGCAAATGCGTGCCGAGAATATCCCTTATGTCATGTCGGGCGGGCAAAGCTTTTTTGACAATGCTGAAATCAAGGATGTGCTGGCGTATTTACATTTGATCTCTAACGATGACGACGAGCCGGCATTTATCCGCGCGGTAACGACGCCTAAGCGGGGTATCGGCAATGTCACGTTGGAAAAGTTGGGTAGTTACGCCAAGGAACGGCAAGTGTCTTTGTTTGCTGCGGTGTTTGAAGAAGGCTTTGCGCATCAGGTTCAGCCCGCCCAGCGCGAAATGCTCTATACCTTCTGCCGTTTTATTCAACGCATGCAAGAAAAGGTGAAATCTGAGCCTGCCGATCAATTATTCCGTGAAATATTGGGCGCGATTGATTTTGAAACTTGGCTGTATGAATCCGAAGAGCCCAAACCCGCCGAGAGCAAATGGAAGAATATCCTGAGCTTGGGTGAGATGATTAAAAAGAAAGTCGATAGCGCCGGCAGCAATCTGGATGAAATCACGCAGAACTTTGATTTGCGCATCATGCTAGAAGGCCGCTCGGAAGACGAGATCGACGCGGTGCGGCTTTCAACGCTGCATGCGAGCAAGGGATTGGAATATCCGCACGTATTTTTGATCGGCTGCGAAGAAGACATATTGCCGCATCAAAATTCGATTGAGAGCGGCATGGTCGAAGAAGAGCGCCGCTTAATGTATGTGGGAATTACACGGGCGCAACGTGGATTAACGATTACTTATTGTGGCAAGCGTAAACGCGCAGGCGAGTGGCAAATTACACGGCCAAGTCGTTTTTTGGATGAGCTGCCGCCCGATGATGTGAGCTTTAGTGGGCGTCTCTCTTCTAAATACGAGCCACCAGCTGATATTAAAAAGGAACATTCCGGCCTCGCTGCCAAAATGTTGGCGTTATTGAACGCTAAATCGAGTAAGTAGTATTGTTTTTAGTATTGTTTAAACAAAGGGCGCGCCAGCGCCCTTTTGCTTTTGCAGTTCTA
>CAUPHX010000210.1:0-6029 GCA_963511125.1 uncultured Deefgea sp.
ATTTAGCGCAGCAAGGCGTGAAAGAATTGCATCTACTCGGCCAAAACGTTAATGCGTATCGCGGTGTGATTTTGGATGGTTCTGATGAAGGTGAAACCGCCGATTTGGCCACCTTGCTCGAATACGTGCACGAAATTCCGGGCATCGAGCGCATTCGTTACACGACCAGCCATCCGAAAGAAATGACGCAGCGAATCATCGATTGCTACCGCACGCTGCAAAAACTGTGCTCGCAATTGCATTTACCAGTGCAAGCGGGTTCCGATCGCGTGTTAGTCAATATGAAGCGCGGCTACACTACGCTGGAATACAAATCGGTGATTCGCAAATTACGCGAAGCGCGCCCTGATTTGTGCTTCTCGAGTGACTTTATCGTCGGCTTCCCTGGCGAAACCGAAGAAGACTTCGAGCGCACCATGAAGTTGATCGAAGACGTTGGTTTTGACACCAGCTACAGCTTTGTTTACAGCCGTCGCCCGGGCACACCTGCAGCCGATTTGCCGGATGATGTGCCAGAAGAAGTTAAACTCGCGCGCCTGCAACGGATGCAGAAACGTCTAGAGCAACAAGCCGAAGCGATTAATTTGGCCATGGTCGGCAGTGTGCAGCGCGTCATGGTTGAGCGTTTTGCCAAAAAAGACAAAACCGAACTCGCAGGTCGTACTGACAATAACCGCATCGTGAATTTTGAAGGCAATCCGCGCTTGATGAATCAATTTGTGCACGTCAAAATCACCGATGCCTTCCCACGCAGCTTGCGTGGTGAGATTGTGACGCAAGAAATCTAATCACAAACGAGGATTGTTGTGCATACCGAATCCATCAGTTTCACCCCCATCGATAACACTCGACTCGATAATCTGTGCGGCGCGTTGGATGACAACCTGCGCCAAATCGAAGTGGCGCTCGACGTGACGATCGCGCGTCGCAATGAGGTGTTCAAAGTCACGGGGGCGATCAAAGCGGCACGCAAAGCGCTCGATGCTTTGGAAATCTTTTACGACGATGCCGATCAGCCGCTTGATATCGATACAGTGCAACTGGGTTTGATTGAAATTTTGCGCACCCCAAATGAGCTGATTATTGATCCGTCTGTGCCGCAATTGCGCACCAAGCGTGGTGATTTACGCGGCCGCACGCCGGGGCAAAATACCTATATCAAAATGATTGCCGAGCATGATGTGACATTTGGTATTGGCCCCGCCGGAACCGGCAAGACGTATCTGGCGGTAGCCAGCGCAGTCGATGCGCTAGAGCGAGATACTGTTCAACGTCTGGTCTTAGTTCGTCCTGCGGTTGAGGCGGGTGAAAAGCTCGGTTTCTTGCCCGGCGATTTGGTGCAAAAAGTCGACCCATATTTACGGCCACTGTACGACGCACTCTACGATTTATTGGGCGTAGAAAAAGTCACCAAGCTGTTTGAAAAACAAATCATCGAAATCGCGCCGCTGGCGTTTATGCGTGGCCGCACTTTGAGCCACAGCTTTATCATTTTGGACGAAGCGCAAAACACCACGCCTGAACAAATGAAGATGTTTTTAACGCGGATTGGCTTTGGCAGCAAAGCCGTGATTACCGGTGATGCAACGCAAGTTGATTTGCCCAAGCATCAAAAATCGGGTTTAACCGACGCACAAGAAGTGCTGCAAGGCGTGCGCGGCATTGGTGTGCATCACTTCACCGCTGCTGACGTCGTTCGCCACCCGCTAGTGCAAAAGATCGTCACCGCTTATGAAAAAACCGCGGCGCAACGTGCCGCACAAGAAGCCGCGCGTGAAGAGCAACGCCGCGCCATCAAAGGTCTCGCCTCATGAGTCGCAATATCCAACTCGCCATCCAAAACGAAAGTGTAGCCAGCCCGATTCCGCGAAAAAGCCTACTCAAAAAATGGGTTCGCGCTGCGCTGTCCGAGCAATTCACACTGGCAGAAATTACGCTGCGCTTTGTCGATGCCGCAGAAGGCCAAACGCTAAATCGCGATTATCGGCAAAAAGATTACGCGACCAATGTACTGACATTCACCTTTGACGATGATTTGCCGCAAGGCGCGCCGTTGATGGGTGATTTAGTCTTCTGTGGCTCAGTGATTGAGCGCGAAGCATTAGCGCAAAACAAACCTTTGTTGGCGCATTATTGCCACATGGTGGTGCATGGCACCCTGCATTTACAAGGCTTTGATCACATTGATGAGGCCGAAGCTGAGGCGATGGAGTCGTTAGAAACACAAATTGTCACGAAGCTGGGTTATGATGACCCTTATCTGAGTGAAAAGGAGTAGTTTGAATTATGGACGACGTTCCGTCCCCGAGTCATAAACCTAGCCTGCTAGAAAGATTGACGCATTTCCTGTTACGGGAGCCGGAAAACCGCGGCGAACTGGTTGAAATCCTACATTCAGCGTTTGAACGCCAACTTCTCGACGCCGATGCACTCGGCATGATCGAAGGCGTGCTCAATGTCGGCGATATGCAAGTGCGCGATGTGATGGTGCCGCGCTCGCAAATGGATGTCATTGACATCAACGATTCCCCCGCCGAATTTATTCCCTTTGTCATTGAAACAGCTCACTCACGCTTTCCTGTGATTGATGGCAGCAAAGATCATGTGCTGGGCGTTTTGCTGGCCAAAGATTTGCTGCGCTATTACGCAAATGACAGCGAATTCAATGTGCGCGATATGCTGCGCCCTGCCGTCTATATTCCCGAAGCCAAACGCCTGAATGTCTTGCTCAAAGACTTCCGCAATAATCGCAACCACATGGCGATTGTCGTCGATGAATACGGCGGCGTGGCGGGCTTGGTGACGATTGAAGACGTCATGGAACAAATCGTCGGCGACATCGAAGATGAATATGATGAAGACGAAGACGAAGACAATATGTGCAAGATCGTAACGGAGACTGGCGCGTCAAAGGCGTCACTGAAATTAGCGATTTGAACGAGACCATCGGCAGCCACTTCCCTACCGATGAGTTTGACACCTTAGCCGGCGTGATGATGGATTGCTTTGGCCATGTACCGAAACGTGGTGAAAGCATAGCCTGCTATGGTTATCGCTGCCTGATTTTGCGCGCCGATAGCCGCCGCGTGCATTCCATTTTGCTCGAAAAAATCACTGATCATCACGAGGCTTAAGGGCAACTCAGGAAAATCACGAATATAGAACATAAACGGTTCATATCGCTCCAATTTGTCATTCCGGCGCAGGCCGAAATCCAGCTGCACTCGTGACTTCACCGTCACTCTGGATACCGGCCTGCGCCGGTATGACGAAGTAATTAGAGTTTTTCAGACTCATATACATGCATCCATTTTTTTACTGTCTTTCGTGGACTACTGATTTTTTCTTACCCGTCACTCTTTCTATTTAAAACCCTGAATGCTCAAAAATCGCTACGCCCTTCTTGCCATTCAATTCCTTAGTGGCGCTGCCACCGTTGCTGCCTTTGCGCCGCTGTCGCAAGCGTGGGTGCTGCTCATTTCGCTATGGGTCTTGTTTTACGGCTGGCAACAAGCGGGGTCTGCGCGGAATGCACTGCTGCCGAGTTTTATCTGGGGACTGGGGTATTTCATTGGCAACGCCAGTTGGATTTACATCAGCCTGCATACCCATGGCAATATGCCAGCGCCATTGGCTGGCGCAGCCGTATTCTTGTTCGCAGCCTACTTAGCGCTCTTTCCGATGCTGGCAGGCTGGCTCACTTGGCGACTCCCCTGCCCTGAAAAATGGCGTTTCACGCTGCTGGCACCCGCACTGTTTATTTTGGCCGAATGGCTTCGTGGCTGGTTGTTTACTGGTTTTCCTTGGGCATCAATTGGCAGCGCACAAATTGATTGGCTCGGTGGCTTATACCCATTGATTGGCACCTATGGCGTAGGCTGGTTGCTTGCCTTGTGCATCAGCGTGTTTTTAGTCGACAAGCGCTTTGCACTCGGCCTTGCAATTGCCGTGCTCAGCACCAGCAGTTTACTGAGTCAAATTACGTGGACTCAGCCGATTGGCGAACCAGTCAAGGTCAGCGTCTTACAAGGCAATATCCAGCAAAGCATGAAATGGAACTCGGCGTTTTATATGCAGAGTTTGGAAAACTATCTCAAGCTCACGCAGCAGGCCAAAGGCCAATTGATTTTAATGCCGGAAACCGCGATTCCATCTTTCTTCAAAGACATTCCTGCTGGGTATATCGAAGAATTGCGCGCGGCAGCCGCGGCCAAATCGGCAACGCTGCTACTCGGCGTCGCAACGCAAGGCGACAATCCGCAGCATTATTACAATTCGGTGGTAAACCTGGCCCAACCTGATGCCACGCCCTACGGTAAATCGCATTTAGTGCCGTTTGGTGAATACATTCCACTACCGTGGCTATTTGGCAGCATTTATAAAGTGCTCGATATGCCGCTCAGCGGCTTTCAGCGTGCACCGCTGGCGCAAGCACCGTTTGATATTGTGGGCGGGAAAGTGGCGGCGAACGTGTGTTACGAAGACGTGTTTGGTGATGAAATCCGCGTCAATGCCACCAATGCGACACTACTGGCTAATTTCACCAATATGGCATGGTTTGATGGCTCTTGGGCGGCAGAGCAACACGCGCAAATGGCGCGCGCCCGCGCTCTAGAAAATGGCCGCTATCTCATCCGCGCAACCAACACTGGCAAAACCGCCATCATCGATCCAAAAGGACAATTTGTCGCCGTGCTGGCACCAGAGCAAACCGGCATTCTGGAAGGCGAAGTGCGCCACATGCAAGGCACAACGCCGTATCAATGGGCGGGTGACAAACCAGTGATTGGCTTTATGTTTGGCTTATTATTGGCGGCAGGCATTTTGCGGCGTCGCAAACAACCACAAATAATTTAGTTGGGTATCGCTATGCAAGCAATATGAATAATTGCCTTGATAGCAATACCCTTTAATCACCCTCAGGTTTTGCGTGCTTAGATAGCACTTCCTTGGGGAAAAACACCATTCGTGTTTTGGCCAAGCGATCGTGAATGAATTGCTTATCGCCGTCAAACAAAGCCCACAGCAAGGGCAGTACAAACAGCGCCAACGATAGCCATAATAAAGGCTGATATTCGGCCTGCTTGCGCGCCAATAGATAGACAGGCAACAAAGGGGCGTAACACAAACTCGCCACAGCAAAGCGAATCAATACGGCCTTACGCGTCAAGCTAGCACCGTCTTGCATCAACAACCGGCTACGCCACGTTTTCATCGCCAGCGTTTGCCCGCCACGCATCCAGCACCAGCCAAAATAGAACAAAGTCACGCAGAGCAGCCAGATAAAATTCAGCACACCAATCCACGGATAATCAGTGAGTTGCGTGACGCTCAAGCCTGAAATAAGCTGAAACACCCCTTGAAATACACCTTCGGCAATGAGCAATAAGGCCGTCAGCAATAAAACTTCATAGATAAACGAAACGACACGGCGCATCAGGCCGGCGGTTGGTAATTGGCTTGCTGTCATTTTGGGCTTTCTACTCAAGGTTCTATCGCTTGGCTACGACTGGCTTTGTGTCGTTGATGCATTTTTTGCATCAGCAGTTTTCGTTCTTCAGGCGGCATGGCTTGCAAACGGCGGTAATTTTCGCGCGCTTTTTCTCTTTGCTCGGGCGACCACGCCGCCCAACGGCTAAAACGCTCGCGCATTCTAGCTTGTTTTTCCACTGGCATATCGGGCAAACGTGCTGCCATTGTAGAAAACCGCTGCTGATCATCAAAAGGCAAGGTGGCCCACTGGCTCGCCATCGGCGCCAGCACTTCACGCTGCGCTGGCGTTAAGCTATTCCATGACACGGCATCGCTGGCATACACCGCCCCCGCCCACATCAACAGCACAAAAAAAGGGCAAATTCGTTTCATTTCTCATTCGCCTCTAATAGCGAAGGCTCTAGCAATAAATCCATCGGTACATCACTACTCAATAAAGCAATATCAATCGCCACATCACGTTGATTTTGCTGCTTTTGCATCACAGAAACACCGATCAACAAAAGCACAAACAAACTTGCCAAGGCAAATTTAGG
>CAUPHX010000211.1:0-6022 GCA_963511125.1 uncultured Deefgea sp.
CATCGCACGAACGCGATTCATGACTTCGTCTTTGCCCAGTTCGGGATAATGCGTGTGTAATGGCTCGGCGATGATTTGCGCGACGGTCATGCGTGGATCAAGCGAGGCGAGCGGGTCTTGAAAAATCATTTGCACTTCGCGGCGCACCGCTTGCCATTCTTTCGCGCTAGCCTTATTCAGCTCACGCCCCAGCCAGACAATGCTGCCATCGGTAGCGGGAAGTAGATTTAAAATTCCTCGCGCCAAGGTTGACTTTCCACAGCCCGATTCGCCAACAATCCCCAGCGTTTCGCCTTCATGCAAATCAAACGAAATGCCGTCAACGGCTTTGAGTGTGCGAGTAGGTTGAAAAAAGCCCTTGTCACTTTTTACTTTGAAATGCACTTTTAAATCGCGAACCGACAAAATCAGGGCCGGTTTTTTTGCATCTATATGTTCAGCGGGCATGGCTTAACTCCTTCAACTGGCGCACTTCATCCAGCGATTTATGACAGGCGCGCTGCACGCCACTGTTCAATTGAATCAGACTTGGACGTTCCTGATGACAATGCTCAGCGACCAAGGTACAACGCTCGCTAAACGCACAGCCTTTGGGCATATGCGCCATGTTCGGCGGATTGCCCGGGATCGACACTAATGTTTCGCCGTCGTGATCAAGCCGCGGTAAAGCCCCCAGCAAGCCGACCGTGTAGGGATGGCTAGGCTGATAGAAGACTTGATCGGCCGTGCCTTGCTCCATCACGCGGCCACCATACATCACCATCACGCGATCACATAGTCCCGCTACCACGCCCAAATCGTGCGTAATCATTACAATCGCCGTACCGAAATCGCGCTGCAAATCGCGCATCAAAGTAATGATCTGCGCTTGTACGGTCACATCCAAAGCGGTCGTCGGCTCATCCGCGATGAGCACTTCAGGTTCACACAGCAAGGCCATCGCGATCATCACGCGCTGACGCATACCACCAGAAAACTCGTGCGGATACATATCAATTCGGCGTGCGGCCTCTGGGATTTTCACCGCTTCGAGCAATTCAATCGCGCGCGTTTTGGCCGCACGACGCGTCATGTTTTTGTGCAATTCCAGCACTTCGGTCATCTGACGTTCAACGGTCAAATAGGGATTGAGCGACGTCATTGGATCTTGGAAAATCATCGCCACACGATTACCACGAATGCGATTCAAATCGCGCGTCGGCATCGTCAGCAGGTTTTTTCCTTCAAACGAAACATCGCCGGTTGCCTTGCCGTTTTTTGCCAGCAAGCCCATCATCGCCAACATGGTCTGACTTTTGCCCGATCCGGACTCGCCAACAATACCGAGTGTTTGGCCGCGATCCAGCTCGAAAGAAACGCCATTGACTGCGCTGACCACGCCATCGTGCGTACCAAAATCCACGCCCAGATTGTTTACAGATAATAAAGTCATGGTCTTTCCTTAACGATCTTTCGGGTCGAGCGCATCACGCATGCCGTCGCCGATGTAATTAGAGCAGTACAAAGTCAAACTTAACATCACGCCAGGAAACAGCAACATCCACGGTGTATTTTCCATCACTGCTGCGCCGTCATGAATCAAAACCCCCCAGCTGGTCATTGGCTCTTGCACGCCCAAACCCAAGAACGACAACACCGACTCGGTGAGTATCACGCCCGGTACCGTGATCGTCGTGTAGATCACGACGATACCCAGTAGATTCGGTACGATATGACGCAAAATCAGTTTGTGCGTCGGCACGCCGATACAGCGCGCAGCCTCGATAAATTCTTTTGATTTCAGCGACAGCGTTTGACCACGCACCACGCGCGCCATGTCCATCCAGCTAAACACCGTGATCGTCAGCACCACCAAATAGAACTCGCGGCCTAGCAAAGTCACCATCAAAATCGCGATCAGCAGATAAGGCACCGCATACATCATGTCAACGATGCGCATCATCACGCTATCCACCTTGCCGCCCAAGAAACCCGCCGTCGCGCCCCATAGAATACCCAGCGTCACCGAGGCCAAGGTGGCCATCAGACCAACAAAGAGGGAGACCCGTCCGCCGATCAAGGTACGGATTAGCAAATCGCGGCCCATTTCATCGGTGCCAAATAAATGCCAGTTATGCCATGTGGGCGCTAATCCCATCGCATCCCAATCGGTTGTGTCATAGTCATGCGGCAAAATCATCGGACCAAACACACAGGCCAACGTAACAATCGCTAGCAAGACCAAGCTCACCAAGGCGGCTTTATTGCGCAAGAAGCGGCGGCGCGCATCGGCCCACGGGCTACGACTGGCAATTTGCGGCGCAGCCATCGCTTCGGCGGCCGCCTCAAGAATTGCTTTATTTTTCTTCATTAACATACAGCCACCCTTAGTAGCGGATTTTCGGGTCAAGCATTGCGTAAATCAGATCGACGATCAGATTGAGCAATACCGCAAAAACGGTGACCAGCACGACCAAACCCAGCACCAAGGTGTAGTCGCGATTCGCTGCGCCATTCACAATCAATTTACCCAAACCAGGTAATGAGAAAACGGTCTCGGTAACGACCGCCGATGCAATCGTCGAAATCGTCAACGGGCCCATTACCGACACAACCGGCAACACGGCGGGCTTGAGCGCATGGCGCAAAATCACCGTCCGTAATGGCAAGCCTTTGGCACGCGCAGTACGGATAAAGTTGCTACTTAGCACCTCGATCAAGCTACCGCGCATGACACGACCAATCGTCGCCATATTAATCACTGTCAGCAACGCAATCGGCAAGATCATGTATTGCAACTGAAAATCTTGCCAGCCCCCAGCAGGTAGCCAACGCAGCCAGACACCAAAAATCAACACCAGAACGGGGCCGATTACAAAAGAAGGTACAGCGCTGCCCAGATTACCGAGGAACATCACAAAATAATCAATCGCGCTATTTTGACGCAGTGCCGCAGCAGTCCCAAGCATCAAACCAAGCAACAAAGCCAGCAGCATTGCAACACCGCCAATCGTCAATGATACGGGCAGCGCCGCAGCAACAAGCTCGTTAACCGACCAATCGGCATAACGGAAAGACGCGCCCAAATCACCCTGCACCAAGCCTTTCAGGTAGTACAAATACTGTTGCCACAGCGGCAGGTCCAGATGGTATTTGGCATTTAAATTCGCTAGCACCGCTTCAGAAATCTTGCGGTCGGTATCGAAAGGGCCACCGGGTGTGGCGTGTAAAAGTAAATAACAGACGGTAATCACCGCCAGCATGGTCGGAATCGTCGCCAAGAGGCGGCGTAGCGCGTAAGACCACATATTGATACTCCGAAAAAAGGCGGTTTACTCGTTGAACCGAGCCTTTGAAAAAAACAACGTCCCAATGCCGTGAAGCACGCAACGATGAAACAGAAATTACTTTGTACTGTGTAACGGACCACATCACTTTGCCTAGGATTAAACTCTATGCAAAATGAGCGTTTCTCAGCGCATTTTCAAAAAAACTACAGGGTATCGGCCGAGAATAAAAGTGTGGTATCCCCTATTGGCAAAGCACCCTAGGTAGTATCCCTGTCGCGCATGCGGGAGCAAAAACAAACCCCGACTACATGTAGCCGGGGTTTTGTTTACAAGAACAGCAAAGCGTAGTGTTTGATGATGTAATGATCTTGCGTACGACGACGCTCGGTCACGTTTTTCTCGTCATAGCCACCGACATACGCTTTCACCAGACGTGGGTAGGTGTATTGCAACAATGGAATAATCGGATAGTCGTCCATCACCATCCGCGTACCTTCAGTCAGCAAGGTACTGCGCTTGGCCATATCGGTCGTCGTAGCGGCTTGCTTGAACAACTCTTGCGCTTTTGGATTGCAGTTTTTGTTGTCGTTCTGATCAGAACCACACTCGATCAAAGTCGTGAATGACGTTGCATCGTTGTAATCCGCAGTCCAGCCATGACGCGCTACTTGGTAATCACCGTCATGGCGTTTTTTCACCAAGACTTTGAATTCCATGTTTTCCAGCTGAACATCCAGACCCAGCTTAGACTTCCACTCCGAAGCCGCCCAAATCGCCATTTTCTTATGGTATTCGTTGGTGTTGTAAGCAAAGTTAAGCTTAGTGCCCGGTGTAACACCAGCTGCCGTTAGTAGCTTTTTCGCTTCATCAATCCGCTTGGCCATCGGCCATTTAACCCAGTCGTATGGAACGGGTTTCGCGCCCGAAACGCCATTCACCATCACGCTATAGGCAGGCGGTTGGCCATCTGCGGTCACTTTATTCGCCAGCAAGTCACGATCCAAAACTAAATTCAGCGCTTTGCGCACGCGAACGTCTTTGAGCAATGGATCTTGATTATTCAGGCTGTAATAACGTAGGCCCAAACCGAGTGAGTTGCGCAATTCTTTTGGATACTCCGATTTTAGCTTCGCAAAACTATTCGGTGTAATTTCGAGCGTCCAATCGGCTTCGCCCGATAGATACAATTTTTGCGCAGCGTCTTGCGATTCGATCGGCAAGTAGCTCACTTTAGTAATTGGGATGTTTTTCGCATTCCAGTAGTTTGGGTTCTTTTCCGCGACTAGTTTGCTATTCACTTTCCATTCTTTGAGCACGTAAGCGCCGTTGCCCACGAGATTGCCCGGTTTGACCCAGTCTTTGCCGAATTTTTCAATCGTTGCACGGTGTACCGGCGCAAAGTTTGGATTGCCTAGTAATTCAGGTAAGAAAGGCACTGGACCACTGGTTTTTACTTCAAAGGTACTCTTGTCGATTGCACGAACACCGAGCTTATCCGTTGGTAATTTGCCTTCGGCTGCTTCTTTGCCGTTCGCAAAAAACACACCAAACGCCGTGCTGTAGTTAGACGCTTGTTTCGGGTCAATAAAGCGGCGGAATGTATAAACGAAATCGTCAGCCGTAATGGCTTGACCGTTGCTGAACTTGGCATCTTTACGGATTTTGAACGTCCAAGTGGTGTCATCCACCTGTTTCCAGCTCTCCGCTACGCCAGGAACAACCTTGCCTGACGCATTAATCGCAGTCAGACCTTCAAACAGATCAATTGCAATATTGGCAGCCGGAACGGTTTCTACATTGGCCGGATCAAGCGTTTCAGGCTCAGAACCATTGGTACGCGTCAGTTCTTGCACTGGGTGCAGTTGCACGCCTTTGGGAACGTTGGCGGCTTGTGCTGATGCAACAAAGCCCAAGGCCAGTAAGCTAGCAAGCAATTTCTTATTCATCGTAACAACCTCTTTTTTCAGAAAGGAGTGATGGCGCTACTGACACGGAAAACCGCGCAACAGCAAAATGATGGGACTTTGAGTCCATTATGAAAACGATCTGGCAAGCACATAATTGCCGATTATCCCTAGCGCCCCATCAAAAGCCGCCAAAGCGGCTTTTGATGAATCAATCACACTAGCTTAAAAGCTGGTGTAAAAACCAAGAGTAACTGTCGAAGAATTGCTGCCTGTGGCCTCTTCAGCACGGTAGCCTTGCACCACATCGCTATTTCCGTTGTTGTCAATGTATGAGCCTTCGAGGTAAAGGGCTGAAGTCAATTTATGCGAACCCAATGCCACTTCTGGCAGCGCATACTCGTAACCCAAGAGGTAAAGGTTAGCACCAGATTGGTCAGCATGAGTATGGCCAGCGCGCACAGTGTGGTCGCCTTTTACATACTGCAGTGTTTCACCTATAAACCAGTTCTCTTTCTTGGCCGCGCCTTCTTTAGCCCAGCTTTCCGTGCTAACAAAAGCAACGCCATAAGTCAGGCCTTCAACAACTTCGCCACGTACGCCGGCAGCCCAAGTATTGCGATCTTTACCTTTCACAACATCTTTATGTAATTCACCACGATCTTGTTCTGCTGCATAAGCGAAGTCAAAGCCAAAGTTTTTATTCAAATCGTACGCCACAGAACCGTAGTAGCCACGATCAGGCTCGGTCGTACCATCAAATGAGTCTAGTTGCACACTAGCACGAACAGTCAAACCACTCATTTTGGGTGATACATATTTGATTTGGTTTGAAGGGCGGCTAGCCGC